>JAHFUF010000670.1 GCA_023265235.1 Blastocatellia bacterium | reverse complement strand
TGACTATGCAACTAAACGAATTAATATTCCTGGTAAGTTTGAGTATTTGTCTAAAGCACTATGTTTTGTTAGAGAAGGGGAAAGAATTTCACTAGAACCAAACTCAGATGTAATAGCTCTAAGAGTAATGCCTAGTTTGGACAAGCCTTTTCAAGCCCTAGTAGATGCTACATCAAATTATGGTCATGCATGTTGTGAACAAACAGCCGCAATAATGCTATCGGCTTGTGCTATGTACTCTTTTGCTGGTGATAATCTAAACCGACGTAGTAACGCAGAAGGAATTATTATTGCAGGGGTTCGCAGGGAAAACTCTATGTGGTTAAAAGGGCGTGGATTTAAGATGTATCCAGATAGCCCCAATAACCCACATGATTATTATGGCCCTAAAGCCGCTCGCTATCTTTGGAACTTGTCTTTACTAAAAGAAATTGGCCGTCCTAGTCCAGCATTAGCCAAAGCTATAGAAGAGGGACTAGAAATGGCTAAAGACGCTACAACAGCATATAAACTAGATTGGCCACCAAAGAACCCTAACAACTGTGAAGAAGCTTATATGGCAGTACGCTTTGGTAACAGTGCTAAAGAACAAGCACTAAAAATTGTCCGTAAATATGCTGATAATAGTAAATCCCAACTTGCTCCTGCGGTTAATGATCATTACTATGGTGGAGCAGTAGGGCGGCGTGCTGAAGCTGCCTTTGCTGCTGCAACGCTCTTTCGCGCTGGTGCAAGCTTGGATCATATCAATGCATTAGCATTAACCAATAAAGTTGTTAAAGACTTAGGAGAAAATGGACGGCTTTATTCCACAATTGATTCTGTCGCTGCAATAGCTTTGATGTCAGAATTACAAGCGGCTAAAGTGGTTGGTGGTAGTGGTAAATTAGAAATAAATGGTCAACGTGTTTCTAGAGCCGAAGCCATAAATACTGCTGATAAAATAGAGACAATTAATGTAACTGAAGGGGTAATACCTGTAGAAATAACCAGAGTAATTGAAGAAGACTGGGCTAGTTTTAATGGGTTACAAATAAAAGTTTTACTAGAAAAAGACGGTCGTAATCAACGTCAAATTAATATTGGAGACGCAATTAACCTAAAGGTTAAGCTAGATAGCGGCTACAAAGTAGGTGACCTACTTTGGGTATGTTTACCAGAAGCACTTTCTAGAGTAATTGGTGGTGGGCAAGTAAAGAAATTCTCCATAGATTTTGAAGGAAAAGACGAAGTAGCTATTTCGCTTGCAGCCACTTCTATTACTATAAATCGTGAAGGTGGAATTAGCCCTCAACATTTTGCTGTTTGTGTGAGAAATATGTTTGAAGAAGAAAGAGGAGCTAGCGCAGGACTACTAGAGGTTACAGTTGTACCGCCTAATGGTAGCAGCAGTAATTCGATTTTAGGGCGAGCTTTAGTAGCATTCCGAAACTTATTTAGCTAATAGCTAAACCAATATAACTATATAAAATATCAATATTTTGATATTTCAATGTAAGGGCGAAGTGTTCGCCCTTTTTTGTTTCTGACAAGAATTATTTTCTGACAAGAATTAAATATTTTATTTAATTCTTAAGAGTAGCCACTTTTAAGTCTATGCTTTATAATATCTTTTATTGTAAGTAAATAGCTTTTATTAAAGAATGCACAGTTTATTGTAGTAATAAAAATCCTATGAACCAACTAACTTTAACCCAACGACTTATTGGATTTATTTTTATAGTTTTGGTAATAGCTTTTGGTAGCTTATCTTTAATTAATTTGGCGCAAACAAAGGAAATAATAGTTAAACATGATTCTGAACGTATAGAGAGTAAGCTAGAAGTTTGTGCTAAGGAAATAGATAGTTTTTGTCAAAGAATGTTGCATATTACTCAAGCTGTATCACATCTAGCAGAGGCAGAGGTTAATAGAGGAAAGGTAAATAATGAGGTAATAGATTCTTATATTAAACAGACAATGTTGCGAGAGAGTGGCTATCATGATCTTTATTTAAGCTGGTCTGAAGAAGTAAATAAAAAATATAAGATGGAAGGGGATTCTGGTTTTTTTTGGGTACGTGACCTAAATCAAGAAGAAGGTATTAAATCAATGCGTGAGCCACTAGATACTTACTACTGGCAAGAGTCTGATAAATCTCAATGGTATTGGTCACCGAAAAAAAGTGGAAAAAGTGAATGGGTAGAGCCTTATATAGATGAAGCCTTAAAAGTTAAGGTTACTAGTGTTGCTAGTCCAATTAATACTAAAGAAGGCTTATTTATTGGAGTGGCAGGGATAGATTTTGATCTAAAAGCAGTATCAAATATTGTCAGTAACGTTAAAGTTAGTAAAAATAGCCAGCCTTTCTTACTGACAAAAAATGGGGCATTTATTTATCACTCTGACCCAAATTATATGAGTAAAACAGAGACAATAGATACAATTGCTCAAAAGTTTAATCATCCAGAGCTTTTATTATTAAAACAACAGATAAACAACAACCCTCAAGGGAAAATAGAGGTTGTTGATGCCAACATGGGTAAAAAAGTACTGTTCTACTGGACTACTATCCCTACTAATGGATGGATTTTGGCTAGTTCTTTACCCTTGTCTGATGTAACAGAACAAGCTTTTAACGTTCTAACCCTAAATATTATTATTGAAATATTCGCAACATTAATTACGATTTTTATTTTGCTATTTATTTTACGTAAACAAGTATTAGTTCCATTACAACTTCTGACTAAACAAGTAGAAGCCTTTGCTCAAGGCGATCTTTCTGCTTATTCTTCTTTGCAAAGTAATGATGAGATTGGCAAGCTAGCCCAAGCTATTAACCGTATGGCAGCTTACTTAAATATTATGGCTGGCGTGTCAGATAAAATTGCTGCTGGGGTTTTAACTGTAGTAGTTGAGCCACTTTCTACAAAAGATCGTTTTGGTAATTCATTTAAGAAAATGGTTTATGCTTTAGTCGAAATAGTTTCTAAAACTGGAGAAAGTGCTCAGCAAGTAAAAAATACTTCATTAGATTTAGCTAGCTATGGACACTTGCTAGAAAAAGATACTAGTAAAGTAAATGACACGGCTCGTCACTTAGTTACAGTTTTTCAGGAACTCTCAGCTAATACTAATAGCATGGCCAAAAATGTAGAAACACAAGCTAGCGGAGTAAGAGAAAGTACCAATAGAGTTGAGCATATTAACAAGCAATTACACAATATAGTAGGAAAAACACAGGGGTTAACTAATATAGTGGCTGCTACTCAAAAGGCACTTATTACTGGTGAACATTCTATGGCAGAAGCAACAGACAGTATTAAGCAAATTTACTCTGCTGTAAATATTACATCTGAGACAATGCAGCATTTAACAGAACATGCTAATGCCATAGGCAAAATCATACAGGTGATAAATAATATTTCTGATCAAACAAACT
>JAHFUF010000088.1 GCA_023265235.1 Blastocatellia bacterium | reverse complement strand
CGAGTTATCTTTTTTGCTCGCTATGAGGCGAGTCAGTTTGGTGCCCCAGCTATTGAAGCCGAACACATCTTATTAGGGCTAATGCGCGAAGACAAAGGTTTAACTAACCGCTTTTTCCGCCATTCTCAAGCCTCTATTGAATCTATTCGTAAAGAAATTGAAGGTCGTACTATTTTACGTGAAAAAGTTTCTACTTCAGTAGACTTACCTCTTTCACCAGAAGCAAAACGAGTACTTGCTTATGCTGCTGAAGAATCAGAACGCCTACAACATCGTCATATTGGCACAGAACATCTTTTGCTAGGGCTTTTAAGAGAAGATAAAAGTGTAGCCGCAGAAATCCTTCATGAAAGAGGATTACGTCTTAATGCTATTAGAGACGAACTAACTCGCTCAACTAGCAATGAACGCCATGCCGCACAAAAGAAAGAAACCCCTCATTTAGCTGAATTTAGCCGAGATTTAACCGAAGCCGCTTTGCAAGGGCTTTTAGACCCACTTGTTGGTCGCGCTAATGAAATAGAAAGAGTTGTCCAGATTTTATGTCGTCGTACTAAAAATAACCCTGTTTTAATTGGCGAACCTGGTGTTGGTAAAACCGCAATTGTTGAAGGACTAGCACAAAGAATAATGTCTGGCGATGTTCCATCATTTTTAGCCGACAAACGTATTCTTGCCCTAGACCTCTCCTTAGTGGTTGCTGGTACTAAATATCGTGGTCAGTTTGAAGAACGTCTAAAAACTATTATGCGCGAACTTGTAGAAAACCCACAATATATAGTTTTTATTGATGAACTTCACACATTAGTTGGTGCTGGCTCAGCCGAAGGATCACTAGACGCTGCTAATATATTAAAACCAGCACTCTCTCGTGGTGAAATTCAATGCATAGGAGCGACTACTCCGGCAGAGTTTCGTAAGTCAATAGAAAAGGATCGCTCCCTAGAACGCCGTTTCCAAGCAGTAAAAGTACCTGCTCCTAATGAAAAAGAAGCTATTAACATCCTAGAAGGCATAAAAGAACGTTATGAGTCATTCCATAAAGTTCGTTATGAACAAGACGCTGTAGAAGCAGCCGTATACCAATCAAATCGTTATATCCCAGATAGATTTCTTCCAGATAAAGCTATAGATATTATTGATGAAGCAGGTGCGAAGGTAAAACTACGTTTCTCACAAATGGCTAATTCTTATGAGCTATCTAGAGCGGCTCGCTCTTATAATAATAGGTTCTTTTCTGAGCAGGAAATAAATGAATTTGATTCTCGCCATGTAGTGACTAAAGGCGATATTGAGGATGTAATTGCACGCTGGACAGGAATACCTGTCTCTTCATTAAAAGAAGAGGAAATGCAAAAGCTTTTGCGTATTGAAGATGAACTCCATAAACGAATTGTTTCTCAAGAAAAAGCTATTTCTGCTGTCGCACGCGCTATTCGTCGTAGTCGTGCTGGATTAAAAAGCCCACTTCGCCCTGTAGGAAGTTTCTTGTTCCTAGGCCCAACAGGTGTTGGTAAAACCGAAGTAGCTCGCTCTTTAGCAGAATTTCTCTTTAGTAGCGAACGTGCAATGATTCGTTTTGATATGAGTGAATTTATGGAGAAACATTCTGTTTCTAAACTAATTGGCTCTCCTCCAGGCTATGTAGGCCATGAAGAAGGGGGCCAGCTTACAGAACGCATCAAGCGTAACCCCTATTCTGTACTCCTATTTGATGAAATTGAAAAAGCTCATCCAGATGTTTTTAATATTTTGTTACAAGTTTTTGAAGATGGTCAGCTTTCTGATTCCTTAGGCAATACTATTGACTTCAAGAATGCAATTATTATTATGACTTCTAATATTGGTGCTCGCTTTATCCAAAAACGAGGTCACTTGGGTTTCCAAGCTGCTAATGAATTCCAACAAAATGAAAAAATGGAAGAAGCTGTAATGGGAGCGGTTAAACAAACCTTTAACCCAGAATTTATCAACCGTTTAGACGAAATTATTGTTTTTGAACCTCTTAACAATGTTGACTTAATACAAGTAGTAGGTTTACTTGTTAACCAAATGAATAAAACTTTAGAACGTAAACGCTTGATGGTAACTATGACTGAAACTGCTAAACGTTGGTTGCTAGAAAAAACCTGTCTAGATCGTTCTTATGGCGCACGTCCACTAAGACGAGCCTTACAGCGTTATGTAGAAGATCCTCTCTCTGAGGCTGTTATACAAGGTAAATTTGTTGAAGGTTCAAGCATAGAGGTCTATCTTGATAGTGATGAACTCCAACATCGGTTGGTAGATGTTCACCAGATAGATCCATTACTTACACATTAATATTGTAAGAGCCTGAACAGAATAATAAACAAAAAAAGACACAAACTATGTGTCCTTTTTGTTTTAAATAGAAACAGGATTTTTTTCTTTTTAACACTAGTGAACCAAAGAGGAAAAGCTTGGTTCACAATATAGGATCTGTGCCTTGCTTTTCCTAACTTTCCTAACTAAAATCTCTTAACCTGGGAAAACTTTCCTACTTGGGCAACTTAAAGACAAGGTTAATTCGTCAAACAAGGTCTACTTCTATACTTAAGAAAAAACCTTTACTTGCTTGTTTAAGCAAGTATTGCCCACGATAAATCTAAGCTCTGAATATCCTCCGCGGAGGCTTTTTTTATGAAGCGGTTGTTTTTTATGGCAGCAATGCCTATTGTACTTACTTTAGCGTTGTTTACTAGCTCTGCATTTGCCCAAGATCCTCAACGCATTGAAGATGTGGAAATTCGCGGTAATCGCGCCATTCCTACCGATACTATACGTCTTTACATACAAAGTAAAAGAGATGATCTCTATAGCGATGCACAAGCACAACGTGATTTCCAAGCGGTCTTAGCTCAAGGTTTCTTTGATGAATTTGAGAGCCGCGTTTTTAAGGAAGACGGCCCGCGTGGTGGCATAGTAGTAGTCTTTTATGTAAAAGAACGCCCTGTCATTCGTGATATTATCTATGATGGTCTTAAATCTGTTCAAGAATCAGATGTAATTCAACGGTTCCGCGAACGTCGTGTCCAAGTATCAAAAGAATCACGCTATGATCCTGTTACAGTAGAAAACGCTAAGCGTGTACTAAAGGAACTACTGGCAGAAAAAGGTAAGCCAAACGCTCAAGTAGACTATCAGGTAGAAGATATTTCTGCCACCACCGTAGCAGTTAATTTTGTCGTTAATGAAGGCACAAGAGTTAGAATTGCTACAATTGATTTTGATGGTAATGATGTCTTCTCTGATCGCAAATTACGTAAGGCGATGAAATTAGTTAAACAATCTAGCCTCTTTACTACTTTTAGCTCCAAAGATATATATGACAAACGCAAATTAGACGAAGACTTACAACGTGTACGTCTGTTCTTAGGAGAAAAAGGTTATATTAGACCACAAATTGGCGAGCCTGAACTTGAGTTTATTGGTAAAGTAGGTAATTTCCTTCCTATCTTTGGGCGTAAAGGTGAAGGGGTTAAAGTAAAAGTCTCTATTGCCGAAGGACGTCGCTATAACTTTGGTAAAATTGATGTTGAAGGAAACTCCATTTATAACAAAGATATAATTTTAGCTGTTACTGGTATGAAAGCTGGTGAAATAGCTTCAGCTAAAGTCATTCGTGAAGGCGTGTTTGAACGCTTACGTAAGCTTTATGGTAGATCAGGTTATATTCAAGCTACTCCAGACTTGCAACAAAAGTTTAATGACATAGATAATACTGTAGATTTTACCATTGTTATTGATGAGGGTAAACCGTTTACTATCCGTCGTTTAGAGTTTGCAGGCAATACTATTACTCGTGACAATGTAATGCGCCGTGAAGTATTGGTTAATGAAGGTGATCTTTATAACCAAGAACTCTTTGACTTAAGTCGTTTACGTCTAAATCAATTAGGTTATTTTGAAGAAGTTAAAGAAGAAGACGTTCAAATACAAACAGATGATAAAAGTGGCTATGTAGATTTATTAATAAAAGTAAAAGAAAAAGGTCGTCAACAAATTTCTTTTACTGGGGGTGTTTCTGGTATTGGTGGTAGTTTTATAGGTGTTACCTATTCTACTAATAACTTATTTGGTTATGGTGAATCCTTATCTTTTGATGTTCAAGCAGGTAATCGCCAACGTAACCTTTCTGTTAGTTTTACCGAGCCTTACCTACGTGGTCGCCCAATTAGTTTAGGAATATCTGTTTTTACTAGCAGGCTAAAGTTCTTTAGTGGCGGTTTAAACACTGGTTTTGTAGACTCTAATTCTGGTGCTGGCTCAGTCTTTGGTAACAATTTTGATGATGCCCTTTTTACACGTAGCACAAATGGATTTACTGTTAATCTAAGTGCACCTCTAGCATTATTTACTAAGAAGCTGCGTAGGTATACTCAGTTTTCTCGGGTTGGCCTGAGTTATGGTTTTAGTTCTACTAAAGTAGCTGATCCAGCAGTTAATCGTGATACTAATACTAGTAATGATATTTTTGTTTCTTTTACTCAACCAAATATCACTACTAGTACAATTACTCCGTCACTCTCTTTTAATACTCTTAATAGTCCAATAGACCCTACTACAGGAATGAGTTTTTCAGGCACACTTAGTTTTAGTGGCTTGGGTGGAGATGTAAAAGTTATTTTTCCTGCTGTTGAAATCAAATACTTTAGACCAATTGTAAAGCGCGAAAAGCCTCAAGTCCTTGGAATGAGATTACTAGCTGAAAAAGTAATTTCTTTTGGTCAGCCTCCTACTACTAACTCATTAGCTTTTGTTGATGGTGTACCAATTTTTAACCGTTTCTTCCTTGGTGGTGAAGATACTTTACGTGGCTATAATGTCCGTTCAATTTCTCCAATTGCCCGTGTAGAAAGATCTTTTACTACTACTGATGTTCGTGCAGTAGAACTAGGAACAAATAGAGTTTTACCTGTAATAAAACCTGGTAGAAGATTCCGTGGTGTTGATCCTAGTGTATTAAATAAATTTACTTTTAACAATAAGTTAATTAGTAACCCTAATTTCCCAGAATTTACCCCTGTAGGGTCTGATACACAAATTCTTTATAACTTAGAGTATCGTATCCCTATTGCTGGGCCACTAACAATGGCACTTTTTGCTGATGCAGGAACAGCCTTTAACACTAGTTCAATCAAGGATCAAAGCTTAGTCCCAAATCCATTTGTAGGAACTATTCCAGATGATCCTTCTGCTATCTTCCAACAAACGGTCTTTATTCTTAATCCTCGAGGATTAATCGCTTCCCAAAAAGAAGTTAATGATGCACGTACTCCAGAAACACCTTTTAATGCGTTACCAAAAGGATTTCGCTTTGTTACTTTTCAAGGCAGAATCACCAATTCTTCTAATGTAAAGCTTAGTGATGCAATAGGTGGTATTGGTCAAAATTTCCGCAGTTCTATTGGTGCTGAAGTTCGTGTGCAAGTCCCCGTAGTAGGCGTACCATTCCGTTTAATCTTTGCCTATAATCCTAATGCAAAGACTAATCGTAGTGACCCACGACAGATATTTGTTGAAGAAAAGAAAGTTATTCGTTTTAGTATTGGACGTACTTTCTAAAACTATTTTGATACATTTGTCAAAAGCACAGAGCCTTAAGCCTCTGTGCTTTTTGCTTTTTAGGAATATTTAGGAATATTTAGGAATATTTAGGAATATTTAGGAATATTTAGGAATATTTAGGAATATATGACATTAGAAAACTTAGATCTTGGTCAAGAATGTGAAGTAACAATAGAAAAATTGATTTATGGTGGGCAAGGGCTTGCTCGTTTTCAAGGAGTGACAATTTTTGTTCCTATAAGTGCTGTAGGAGATAAATTAAAGGTTCGTATTATAGACAAAGAAAAAAACTTCTTTCGTGCAGAAATAGTTGAAATACTAGAACCTTCAGTAAATAGGCGTAATGCTCCTTGTCAATATTTTGGCCAATGCGGTGGATGCCAATTGCAACACCTTGATTATCCTGCTCAACTTACTGCTAAAGCAGGGTTTATTCAAGATTCTCTTAAACGTATTGGGCATTTTGATTGGCAAACTCCTATTGAAATCAAACATAGCCTAGAATTTAACTATCGCAGCCGTACACAATTAAAAATCGAGCTTGCTACAAACCTTTTTCAAATAGGTTTTTACAAAGAAGGTTCTCAGGATGTTTGTGATATTGAAAGTTGCCCAATTTTAGCCCCAGAACTTAATCACGCACTAGCAGAATTGCGTAAGGCTGAAAAAGAGATAGCTTTATCCGAACCCCCTTATTCAAAAATTGATCTAATCAAAGGCGATAAAGATATTTCAGCCAACCAAACAATAGCAGGCTTAAGCTCAAAAGCTATCTGTCAAAGGGTTTTAGATATTGACTATTATTTTGATCCAGGTTGTTTTTTTCAAGTTAATCAATATTTGCTTACAACGTTAGTTGAAATGATAATAGGAACACGTAAGGGAAAAATCGCTTTAGATTTTTATGCTGGTGTAGGGTTTTTTGCTTTGCAACTAGCTAAAGTTTATCAAAAAGTCATTGCTACAGAAGTTAATCAAAAAGCTAGTCATTGGGCGACACACAACATTCAAGTTAATGCTATCAATAATGTAGAACTCCATAGTATTTCAACGGAAAGGTGGTTAACTAAATTTTCTAGAAAATTTAATGGTATAGACTTAATAGTTTTAGACCCTCCCCGTGTAGGGATTATCAAAAAGACCCTCCTTGGTATTGCAGAAATGCGACCAAAAGAAATAATTTATGTTTCTTGTGATCCAAGCACTTTAGCGCGTGACTTACGGGTTTTAGCTGATAATGGCTACAAATTAGCCTCTATAACAGGTATAGACCTATTCCCTCAAACCTATCATATAGAAGCAGTAGCTGTACTAACAAGAGTCAACTGATACTAAAACAAGAATGGCAAGGTTTGTAAAAGGTGTTTGGTTATAGGTTTATATTTTGGCTGCTTTATTTATCAGGATTAGCTTAATGATAAGCTATATACATGCTAGACTTACGGGTCTTGCATCCTGATAAGGCTTTCAGGTAGCTTCTAGATTTTATCTTCAGACAAATAAATTAAGGTTTTTTATTATGTATAGCGATCAGTTTGATTCTATTTACCCTATTGAAAAATTAAAACGTAGACGTGGTATAGAAATTACTGCCGTAGACCAAGATAGTTTAGGTTATGAAATAGGACTTGAGAAAGGCGACCGAATACTGACTATTAATGGGCGGAAGCTACGTGATTATATAGACTTCCAGTTTTTTACTGGTTCTGAAGAAGAGCTAAAACTAGAGGTAGAAAAAACCTCAGGCGAGCGTTGGGACTTGGACGTAGACATTGAAGAGGGTGAAATTTGGGGGCTGGATTTTGAGACTTTTATGCCTAGGCAATGTGCTAATGAATGTCTCTTTTGTTTTTGTGAAATGAATCCTCCTGAAGCTAGAGCATCGCTATTTTTTCGAGATGAAGACATCCGGCTTTCATTTCTACACGGTAACTATACGACTATGACCAATATGAGTCGTGATGAAATAAGTCGTATTGTTGAACAAAGGCTTTCTCCTCAGTATGTTTCTGTACATGCAACAGACCTAGAAGTCCGTCGTCATTTGTTAGGACGTGACCGAATCGATGATGTGTTAGATAAAATGCGTTATTTTACTGAACATGGAATTGAGCTACATGCTCAAATTGTCCTTTGCCCTAAAATCAATGATGGCAAGCATTTAGAAAAAACTATTTTTGATTTAGTAACACTCTACCCAGGGGTACAATCTGCCGCAATTGTTCCGCTAGGGCTTAATAAACACCATAAACGCCGTCATTTACTTACACCTGTAACTAGTGAGTGGTCAACTGAAATCATTGATCAAGTTACCCCTTGGCAACAAAAGTTCCAGCGTGAGCATGGGACGAGGTTTGCATTTCTAGGCGATGAATTTTACTTAAGGGCAAATCGAGCATTACCAGGGAAAGCACATTATGAACAATCACCACAAATTGAAGATGGTGTAGGAATGGTCAGACGTTTTGTTGATGACTTTAAAAAAATGCTAAAACGCCGTAAAAAGCGCTTTAATCGCTCAATTAGAGGTACTGTTGCAACAGGAACGCTTTTTTATCCAATTCTAAAACAGACTATTGTAGAGTTTAACAATTCTTTTGGTACAGAGTTAAAGCCAATTGCAGTAGTAAATGACTTTTTTGGTGATGAAACCACAGTAGCAGGGCTACTTTCAGGGCGAGATTTTCTTTTAGCAAAAAATGAAATATTTGGAGATTTTCTTGTCTTACCGCCAGAATGCGTTTCTGGAGACAAAGAACGCTTTTTGGATGATATGACTTTACCAGAACTAACAGAAAAATTAGCAATACCTGTTTATAAAGAAGGCTGGAAATCCATTTTTGCTTTGATGGAATAAGAATATCTAGTAGCTACTATTTTCTCGTAATCGTTCAGGGCATTCTAATATATTCCCAATATGCACATCTTTACATGCTATGTAATTTTTTTCGAGAATCAGTTTGACATGTTATTTTGCATTACAGGAAAATAATCCTCCAATTATATAATCTTGACCTGTTTGTTATCTTTACGTAACTGTTTTGCTTCTTGGAACATTTCGACCAAGTTTTGTGAGGCTAACAAACGCTGTTTTTCTAGTTTAGGAGTTTCAATGTTTTGAACTATGCTAGAGAGTAAATCCAATGAGAGTTGAAAGCCTACTGCGGGATCTTCGGCCCCAAAGTTTTTTAGTAAGTTGTCGTAGCGTCCTCCACTAGCAATAGCTGACCCAACCCCATCAACATAAATCTTAAATGTCATTGCTGTATAATAATCTAGACCGTTAACATCGCCTAAATCGATAGTAAGATATTTGGTAATATCTAGGCTTTTGGCGATTTCTAAAATTCCTGTTAAATCGGCTAAAGCATTAGCAATAATCTCATTATGATTGGCAAAAATATTGGCTTTTTCAAGAAAAGCCAACTGTCCTGTATTTCTAAAAAGTTCACATAGGCTTGCTACTTCTGTTTTAGGGATACGCTTAGCCAAAAAATCATTTAACTTACTGCTATTTTTATTGTCTACTAAAAGACGAAATTCTTCTGTCTCAGTTTGATTAAGCCCTAAATATTTAGTAATACCATTAAAGAAATTAACGTGTCCTAATGTGATAACAAAGTCTGATAATCCCAAACTAGATAAGGCTTCTAAAGCTACTAGTAGTACTTCTAGGTCAGCTTCTAGGCGATCATTTCCTATATGCTCTAACCCTAGTTGGTGAAAATCATGTGGGCGTTGTTCTTGTGCTTCTTTATAGCGAAACACTTCACCATTGTAGCAAAGCCTAATAGGGCGTTCAGTATTAGCAAAACGAGTAGCAACAGTCCGAGCTACTAGTGAAGTCAAATCAGGTCTTAGCGCTAGTAATTCTCCATCACTATCTAAAAATCGGTAGGTGTGTTCTGCTGCTTCTTGACCAATTCCTAAAGCAAACAAGTTATGATAATCAAAGATTGGTAGAATAATTTCTTGATAAGACCAACCTTCAAACACTGATAAAACAAGGCGTTCAATGTCGCGGCGTTTTTTTACTTCTTCGCCAAAAAAATAACGAACTCCACGAGGGATTTTTGAAATAGATTTCACAGGTTTTATTTTTTCTCCCGAAGTTGTTTAATTGCTCTCTCAATATCTGTTGCATTTGGTGCTGTAGGAGCTTGACGTACATAGGCTTCTAATTGCTCAATGGTTTTATCTTTTTTACCCCAACGTTCATAACAATCCGCTAGATAAATTCTAATTCCAGGTTGGGTGTTACCACCAATGTCTAAAGCCTTAAGAAACATTTTTTCTGATTCTTCATATTTTGTCATATCCATTAGTGCAACACCTAAAAATAGATAAGTGTTAGCACTAGTGTCACCTAGCTCCATTGCCTGGCGTAATTTTTCTACAGCTTCACTAGACTTATGGTTTTTAATTAGAATGACTCCAAGGTGAAATTGTGCTTCAGCCGACTTAGGTTTTATTTCTGCTGCTTGTGTAAAAGATGCTTGTGCTGCGCTTAAATCTTTGGCTTTAGCATGTAGCTCGCCTAAAGCCATATGTGCATCAAAGTAGCTAGGATAAAGCTGAATAGCTTGATTTAAATATTCTAAAGCTTCTGACATATTGCCTTTTTTAGCACTTTTACTTCCTTTTTCATAAGCTTTTTTGGCTTCTTTGGGGATAGATGCGTCTAGTTGACGATCTGCTAGAGTCGCATTTGGACTAGTGATAATGCCACTCGCTTTAGGTACAAGTGAAATATCTTGAGTAACTATTTGAGGCACACGATTACCAGACATAAAAAATATCTGTACGTCTACTATAGTGGTAGAAAAACCGACTCCATCGGTTTGAACTACAAGCTGATAGTTACCATTAACTACAGGGCTAAAGGTATAAGCCCCGCTAGAATCAGTAAAAGTTTCTGCTTGTGGCGAGCCTTTGGATAGTAGCTGTATTCGTACTGGTGGATTAGGAGCAGTAGTATTGTTACCTGGGACGTAGACTTTACCACGTAGTGTGTGGCCAAGTTGTTGAGCAATGGCCAAAGGGACAAACCCTGATAATACTAGTAAAAAAAACGAGCTAGATACTAATATTTTTGCTAATCGAGACACTACGAGCCTCTGCATAACTACCTCCTAGTGATTATTTGATTGGTTTGAAGTCTTAAAGATAATCTAATTATCCCAAAACTACACGTTACAGTACAGGGGAATATTGCTAGAAACAGTTAATTTGCAATAGATAGAAAAATCTCTACTAGTGTATTGTAATCTTTAATGAAATCAAAGAGTTAACCCTGGTAGCAAAAGCTGCTAATTTGAAGAATTTTTATATTAGCGTGAAAGGCTAAATCTGCTACAATCTCTACCCGCGTCTAATGGTTACCCACACATAAAATATTCTGCAACAAGGAGGTACACTCGATGAAGGCAGTTAGCTTGCCATCTGTAGGTATATGGTTTTTTTTAGCCATTTTTTTTCTTTCCCCAGCCCTAGTTTGGGCTTTTGATACTACGGGAACAATCACAGGAATAGTAAACGATTCTGAAGGTGCTGCAATTGGCGGGGCACGAGTAGTGGTGCGTAATACAGGAACTAATCTTACGCGTTAAACCATAACTTCAGAGACAGGCATATTTCAAGTGGCACTCCTTCCAGTAGGTGAATATGAGATTACTGTTGATATAGAAGGGTTTAACAAAACACAA
>JAHFUF010000669.1 GCA_023265235.1 Blastocatellia bacterium | reverse complement strand
AAATATACTGCTTCTGTTTTTGGTTCTCGGTTTATTTGGTCTGATTTTTTCATTCTCCAACTATCCCAAGAACCTCTATTTTTTTCTATTTACTTTTCCTCAATTGGTAAAACTCGAGATAAATAGAACGTTATAAAAAAGTCAACTTAAGTTAAAAAGTTAAAAATGCACCTAAGTTAACAAAGGTATAAAACGAAATAAAAGAAAAACTACTAAAAAAGAATAAGTACCAATAGCTTACAGTCTTTTTATCTCTAAAAAATGTCCACACCGTTGATTTACAGACTTTGCTAATAGTAACCTTTAGGCGTTGCAGTGTTAATGGCTTAAAGATAAAGGCTTAAGCTTAATCTTGATATCATTTATAAAATGCAGCACAAAGCTTGCAAGCAAGTTTTGTTATGATAAAATTTTGCCCCTTATGAAACAAGTCGTCCAAAATTTTAAAACAGGTGAATTAAAAGTTGAAGAACTACCTACGCCAGTATTGCGTTCTGGAGGCGTTTTAGTTCGTACTGCTTATTCTTTAATTAGTGCTGGAACAGAGCGAACTACTGTTGCTACTGCCCAAAGCTCTCTGATTGGCAAAGCTCGCCAACGCCCTGATTTAGTCAAACAAGTCCTAGAAAGTGTTAGGCGTGAAGGGCTAGTAAATACTTATGAAAAAGTAATGGCTAGGCTAGAAACCGTTAAAGCCTTAGGTTATAGCTCAGCAGGGACTGTAATTGAGGTTGGCGAAGGCGTAAGCGGCTTTCGTATTGGTGATCAAGTCGCTTGTTCTGGTGTTGGTTATGCTTCTCACGCAGAAATAAATTTTGTTCCTACTAATCTTTGTACCTTGTTGCCAGAAGGTATTTCGCTAGCTGGTGCTGCTTATACAACTTTAGGCGCGATTGCAATGCAAGGAATCCGCCAAGCTAAAGTGCAACTAGGGGAAAACGTAGTAGTTATAGGTTTAGGTTTAATTGGACAATTAACTGTCCAGATGCTTAAAGCGGCTGGCTGCCGCATTCTAGGCATAGACTTAGACCAATCTGTAGTTGATTTAGCAATAAAAAGTGGTGCTCATCAAGCAATTAATCGCTCTGAAGATGTACATAAAATCGTAGATGCTTTTACTCAAGGTCGTGGAGCAGATACTGTTATTCTTACTGCCAGTACTAATAGTAACGATCCAGTAAAGTTAGCTGGAGAAATTGCTCGTGATCGTGCTCGTGTTGTTGTTGTTGGTGCAGTGAAGATGGATATTCCACGGGAACATTACTATATGAAAGAGCTAGAGCTTTGCCTCTCACGCTCTTATGGCCCAGGTCGCTATGATCCTGATTATGAAGAATATGGACAGGATTATCCAATAGGTTTTGTGCGTTGGACAGAAAAACGTAATATGGAGGAATTCTTAAGGTTAGTAGCAGAAAAATATGTCAACCTAGACCTCCTAACTACCCATCGTTTTGCTGTAGAGAAAGCCTCGGACGCTTATGATTTAATTTTAGGAAAAACTGGTGAGCGTTGCTGTGGAGTACTTTTAGAGTACCCAACAGAAGGCAAAATTATAAGTAGGGTTACTACACGCTATGCAGATAAAACTAGCTCATTAGCTAAAAGTGAACTAGCTATTGGGTTTATTGGAGCAGGAAATTTTGCTACTGCTAGCTTACTTCCTCACTTACGTAGCGCAAAAGGGATTAAGCTAACAGGAGTGGCTAATTCTACAGGGATATCTTCAAAAAATACCGCAGAAAGGTTTCGTTTTGCCTTTTCTAGCACAGATGCTAAAGAGGTTATTAATGACTCAAACACTAATTGTGTTTTTATTGCCACTCGTCACTCTACACATGGAGAACTTGTTCTAGCCGCGCTAAAAGCAGGAAAAGCAGTTTTTGTAGAAAAACCGCTTTGCTTAAATGAAAAAGAATTAAAGGAAATTCTTCAAGCTCAACAAGAATCAGGAAAAGCTTTGTTAGTTGGGTTTAATCGTCGCTTTTCTCCTTTAGCCATCCAGCTTAAACAAGCTTTTGGACTTAAGACATCCCCCTACTCAATGATTTACCGTGTTAATGCAGGCTTTATTCCTAAAGACAACTGGATACAAGACCCTTTACAAGGCGGCGGACGAATAATTGGAGAAGTTTGCCATTTTATTGATCTGATGCAGTTTTTTACTGATGCTCAGCCAATACAGGTTTTTGCACAATCCATTAAATCTGGTTCCGATAAAGAAACTGATGAAGATTCTGTAATGATCAATATTACTTTTTCTGATGGTTCAATAGGCACAGTTCATTATTTAGCCATTGGAGATAAGTCTTTTCCTAAAGAACGTCTAGAAGTTTTTGGGGCAGGCTCAGTAGCAGTATTAGACGACTTTAAGACAGCAACTTTTACTCGTAATGGTAATACTAGTAAGTTTGCTTCTTCTGGTCAGGATAAAGGACATCGCGCAGAAGTAGAAAGTTTTATTACTTCATTGCAAAAAAATAACCCTCCTATTTCATTAAATTCTTTATTACTTACTACATTAACAACCTTTCGTGCGCTAGAAAGTTTACGTACAGGTAAACTTGAACGGATTTCTTTAGACTTCTAAATATTAAATATCAAGCGTGACTTTTAGCCTATTTTTTTATAACTAGAGCGTGTCGCGCAAAAGATATTTGAAAAAAAGGCAAGATTTAGAGAATTTCAAATCTTTTTCATTGAAATTTGTAAGGGTCAGATAGGTTGTTGTACAGTTATTTGACTAGGGAGAGGAAAAACCTCAGAGCCATTGAAAAAAAAGCCAAAAGAATCAGCATGTTTAGAAACCAGAACAAGAGCGCCCTTGGGTAAATTGAGATAAAAACGACGACGAGAAATAAGAATCGAGCCATCAGATTTAACTTTGCGAGCCAAAGAAGAATTGAGATTGGATTTAGGCAAAGACAAAAGCAGGCAGTCTTGGAAAAAAAAGTCAGTAGAAGTAGAGAGTTCTATGATAGAAACCAAGTCACCTTTATTAAGAAGAGGAAAAGAAAAAGATTGTTTTTTATAGGAAATAGATTTGTCAGCTTTAAGTTGACGAGTAATAGAGGAAATGGAGTTAGAAACAGAGAAAATCAAAGACAAGTCTAAATCTTTAGGTAAAGCCAAAGCATTAGATGTTTTCCAAAGAAAACGAAAATCAGGAGTTCTTTGATGACGATTGTAATCTAAAACAGCAGAATGAACTCGATGATGGTTATAAAAAGAAATCCAATGTTGGTGAAGAATTAAAGCTAATTCAGGAGTTGAGCCTTTTTCAGCTTCAGCACGAGTGGTGCGAAAAAACGTTAGAGTTTAGCTTTATAGCGAGGATAATATTTGGGAGCAAAATCAATAGGCAAATTGATAGACTGGCAAACACGACGAAACTCACTACAAGTAAATTGGACGCCATTATCA
>JAHFUF010000668.1 GCA_023265235.1 Blastocatellia bacterium | reverse complement strand
CTTTACAATAATAGCGTTAATCTATTTATTATTTTCTATTATCAAACAGGTATTAGAAAAAAAACCTCTTGCTACCTCGCCTTATATCTTTTCATTTACAGCAATTTTATGGACAGTAGTATTTTTTGCCTCACAAGTTAGTAATAAAACTCATTCCTATTTACCACATTTAACAACTTGGTTTGCTTTAGCCATAGGGATTATGGGAGCAGATCTGTTTTGGAAGCTAACCTCTTGGACACCAGAATTAAACAAATATTTGCTTAAAGACACTAAAAAAATAACCCCTGATAAAAAGCGTTTAGCCTCTCGTGCTATTTTAGCTGTGATAACGCTAATAGGATTTATTTACTTAAGCTGTGTGATTGTATTAGTTTATAAATATCAGAGGTATTTGCTTACAATTGAACCTACAAAATATAATCAACTCGTTAGCGATTTATATAGAACAGTTACACCTGATTTAGTTCCTATAGGTATTCCTAATTATTGGCATTTGTTTGCCATTAAAAACCGTGATGATTACAGGGCTTTTTCACGTCGTTTAACTAAACAAGTACTAAAAGGGGAATTTCCCTTAGAACAATATGCATTTATTTGTGATAAAAGACAGCAACGAAAACTTTTTGCCTTGGTTAAAGAGTTAGGAACGGATACTAAAAGACAAATTCACCAAATCGCAGAGTTTCCAGACACCCCTTATGGAAAAATCTGTGTTTATTACATTGGCACAGACTCTAAATATTTTTCCAGACAAAACTAACTATCTAGTTTTAGGTAGTCTTTGGCTAGTTAAGGTTTTATATGTTTTTAGCTACAAGTAAAATAGCGGTTTATCTTTAACTGCTTTTATCTTTTTATCTTAGTAATTCTCGGTTTAGAAAAGAGCCAAAGGTTAAGTCTTAAGTCGCGGTAGCGACGTTACAATTTTTAGCTTGGCACGTTAGTGCCAAGAACTTGTAAATAAAGATCTTAGAGTCCCGGTAGGGACGAAACAACTTTTATTATTGTGCCGTCCCTACCGGGACTCTACAGTAGTTAACATACCCCCATTGGCACTAACGTGCCAAGCTAAAAGTTGTTTCGCCCCTTTTCGGGGCTTAAGATAAAGAGTATTTTTCTAAACCGAGAATTGCTGTCTTTATCTCTCTTTTAGGTTTTATGGAAAGGTTTGATTAGTTATATGGCAAAATCCCCTAAGTTGTCTAAGCCAGAAGTGATGAGTCCTGCTGGTTATTGGCCTCAACTCCAAGCTGCAATTGAAGCAGGAGCAGACGCGGTTTATTTTGGACTAAACCATTTTACTGCCCGCGCCAAAGTAGGATTTTCACTTACTGAATTGCCAGAGGTAATGCAAACACTTCATAAAAGAGGGGTTAAAGGTTATCTTACTTTTAATACATTAGTATTTGATCATGAATTCCCTGAAGCAGCCAAAACCCTTGCTTCAATTGCTAAAACAGGTGTAGACGCTATTATTGTACAAGACCTTGGTATTGCTAGACTTGCCCACCAAATCGCCCCAGGACTTGAGCTACATGGCAGTACGCAAATGAGTATCACTAGTGCAGATGGAATTAAACTAGCACAAAGCTTTGGTATTAGTCGTGTAGTGTTAGCTAGGGAGCTTTCTTTAGATGAAATCAGTAAAATTCGTGAAGAAACTAGTTGTGAGCTAGAAATGTTTGTCCATGGTGCTTTGTGTGTTTCTTATTCTGGGCAATGTTTTTCTTCTGAGGCTTGGGGAGGTCGTAGTGCTAATCGCGGGCAATGTGCTCAAGCTTGTCGCTTACCTTATGAATTAATGGTAGATAACAAGGTAAAACCTCTAGGAGATGCACGTTATTTACTTTCTCCAGAGGATCTTTACGCCCTACACCAGTTACCAGAAATTGTTAAACTTGGCGTTTCAGCATTAAAAATTGAAGGACGTTATAAAGATAGTGACTACGTAGCTTTAACCACACAAGCCTATCGCAAGGCAGTAGACGAGGCTTGGGAAAATTTGTCTCTTAGTGTCACTAAATTAGAAGAATTACAACTAGAACAGGTTTATTCTCGTGGTTTAGGTGCTCATTTCATCTCTGGCACAAACCATCAAGAAGTAGTAAAGGGGCGTTCTCCTCGTCATCGTGGTGTATTAATAGGAGAAGTAGTAAAAGTATTAGCTGAAAGTGTAATAATCAAACCAGAAAAAAAGGTCAACAAATTATCTTCGCTTAAAGCTGGTGACGGGGTAGTTTTTGATGCTGCTAATTGGAATAGCCCTCAAGAAAAAGAAGAAGGTGGACGTGTTTATCAAATTGTTCCTACAAAAAATGGTTGCCTAGAATTATATTTTGGTAAAAATATAATTAATTTTACTCGTATTCGTGTTGGTGATTTAGTGTGGCGCACAGACAACCCTGACCTAGAAAAAGCAGTAAAACCTTTTGTTCAAGCAACAAACCCTGTGCATAAACAAGCTCTAGAGGTTTCTGTAAAAGCACATGAAGGGCACCGATTAGCAATAACTTGGCAGCTTGCAAAAGATCCTGAAACCTCTATTACCATAAGCTCAGAAAACATCTTGGTTAAAGCACAAAACCATTCTGTTACTAAAGAATTTATGTTTGATCAACTTAGTCGCTTAGGTAACACAGCATATAAACTAACAGAATTAGAACTAGAGATTGTTGGTAGCCCTTTTATTGCTAGTTCTTTACTAAATGAGCTACGCCGTCAAGCAGTAGAAAAATTAGCTGAACTCCAAGGTAAAACAAAGCTGGTTTCTGTTTGCGAACCTATCTCAGCATTAAAAAAATCTTTGGCACAAGTAGTTCAAAAACCAATAGCTGAAATGGTTTTATCACCTCAATTACACCTACTAGTTCGCACCCCTGAACAGCTAGATGCGGCAATAAAGTTGCGCCCTTCTAGCATAACCTTGGATTATTTAGACTTATATGGACTACGCCCTTCGGTAGAAAAGTTACAAGCTAGTAAAATTACAGCGCGTGTTGCTAGCCCACGAATTCTTAAACCTGGAGAGTCTAACATCCTAAATTTTCTACTTAAGCTAGACTGTGAAATCCTAGTACGTGCTAATGGGTTGCTTTCGGCATTACAGGAAGTAAAACACCCTAAATTAATTGGTGATTTTAGCTTAAATGCTGCTAATGTTTTATCAGCCGATGTTTTATTAAACTTAGGGCTAACTAGACTTACTCCTACACACGATCTTAATGCTGATCAAATTGCAAACTTAGCACGAGAAGTTGGCCAAGAAAAAATAGAAGTGGTTGCTTATCAACATTTACCAGTTTTTCATACTGAACATTGTGTTTTTTGTAGATTTCTTTCTAGTGGAACTAGCTACAAAGACTGTGGCCATCCTTGTGAAAAACATCGTGTAACGCTTAAGGACTTAAACGGACGGACTCATCC
>JAHFUF010000667.1 GCA_023265235.1 Blastocatellia bacterium | reverse complement strand
AAAGTTTCTGTGGTACTAGCAGTTTTTTTGACTTGTGTTCCTACAAGCTCATAGTCTTCAATAACAATAACATTAGGATCGTCTTTACTTAGGTAGCGAATCTTAAAAGTAGGTTTTCCTGACTCACCTTGATCGATACGAACTGAGTCTACAGGGAATATACCACTAATATCTTGGATACGATGTACTAATTCATAGCGAGATTTTTTTGTATTCCAGTAAAGTACCCTAATCCTATCAAAGTCTTTATTGGAGTTGGGTTCACGTTCAATTGATAGATACCAGGGATGGTCTTTGCCTTCTAAATCTTTACTTGTAGTTAAAATACGCCAAGAAACAATCGCTTTGTTTTCTGATAGTAAAGCTAGTTCTTCTGGAACATGTATGTCTACTAAACCTGCATAAAGCCAACCTGTAGTGCCTTCAGGGGTACGGACTAAATACCAAGTATCAAATTTTTGCTCAGAACTCGGGTCAGATTTTTTCTTTTTTTTGGTTGAGGTTTTAGGATCAATTGCTTTAACTGGTTTGTTAGATTTATTTGTTTCAGCCACATTTGATTTTGCCCCAGGTCGTTCTGTATGGGCGATATCAAATATCTCTAAGATTTTTGTTCCAAATAGTTTATAAACCTTAATTGTGTCTCGGCCAGGACGTAGCCTTAGATAAACATCATCTAAAGTATCACCTTTCATTTGTGGTGGGCGATTACCAATACGTGTTTTTAGTTGGCTCAACTCTTCTATGTATTCTCTACGAAGTGCATCACGAGATTCTAGCCACCCAATTTTACCAGAAGGCACCCGAACTTTTAACCAACGGTTTTTAGGGTCTTGTAGTATTTCAATGCTCTCACCTTCTTTTAGTGTCTCTATGCGTTGGGTTCTAGCAATAGGTTTTTCATAAATATAGGATTGAGGTGAAAGAGTTATGGACTTATAAAGCACGTCAGGTTCACTTATTTTATCAATGCTGTTACATCCAATTGTTAGGGAGAGAAAAAGAAAAAGAAGTATTGCTAGGTAAGGCATAGCTTTTATCCTGGATTTATACACATGGAATTCGTTTTGTAAAATTACTGGTTATAAAGAAAGGCATACACGCAGGTCTGCCCCTACTATAGAATCTTAATGTACTATAAGGGCATCTGACAATAGCCCATAGGTTTATCTATGGGCTTAAAGTCTAATCACCAAATAATTTAAGAGGCTTTTCTTTGTCTATGTCTTCATCGCTTTTACTAGTGTTGACTTTGCTTAAGCTACGCATTTTATTTATCCAGTTAAGATAAAGAGTAAAATCTTTTTGTAGCTTTTTTCTTAACTCTTCTGTAGACATTCCTGAATCTTTAGCACGAGCTTTTAATCTAGCTTCTGCTAGCTCAATACCTGGCCAAAGTTTACCTCCAATAGCCTTTTGAAACCCTCTGTCATACTTAAATCCAAACTCTGTAATACTTGCAGGGAGTTCTTCATAATTGTTTTTTAAGCCACAACTTGCATAAGGAAAACCTATTGCCCAATCTAAGTGAAACCCAATCAAATAATCAGATGGGTTAATAGAAACTTGACCATGAGTAACACAGTTGGTGTTTTTTATTTTATATTTATTACGTAGTATTTGGGTTAGCAGCTTACAAGAATAAATTTGAGCTTCGTTGATATCATCTGGATTAAGCTTGACACTAGCTGACCAATTTCCCTCAAACGCCACACCAATAAAACTGTGATTCAGACGAACATATATGGCTGTGTCATCACCCCATATTGAGTTACCTGAGTGATTAGCATAATGATCATCACGGACTATAGAGTAAATTTGACCAAAACGATCAATTACATAGTTATAGAGTTTTTCTTGTCGAACATATTCTATTAAATGAGAAGATTTTCCTTTAATTCTAGAATTATAAGTAGGTTCAAATGGTAGTAGATCGCTTTGAGTTACATGATAGAGAATACCTATAGGTTTATCTTTGTGCTCTGGATAAAAGTTGGCTTGCTCAGTATCAAAAGGTAAGGAGATTTTCTTTTTAGGGGCTTTACGAGATAAGGCAAAAAAGTCACGAGGTTCTGTTTCTACTTCGTGTTGAGTCAATATACGTGCCCCATTACTATATTGCTCAAAATCAGAGGTTTTATCTACCATCCACACATCTTCTAAAGCAAAGCCTTCTACAGGGTCTGGGTTTGCTTTAGTCGTTTCATTTGTTATAACAGGAACGAGTGAAGGAACTACTATAACTTTGGGTGTGACTTGACCAGATTGTAGCCTTAAATCAAATATTCCTGCTTGGCGAGCATTTTGATAAAGCCATTGTCCTAGTACTAAAGCAACTATTGTTGAAGCAAGAGTACTAAATAAAAACACAGGATAACGGACTCGGTAGAGCCAGTAAATTACTGCTATTTCAGGAGGTTTTGGGCTATCAGCAGGCAAAACTTGTACTAATTCTTCTAGTATTGCTTTACGAAAAGTTAATTGCTTTAACCACCCAACACGATCTGCTAATGGAGAATTAGGATATTTACCAAGTGTTGTACGCAGAAATTTTAGTTTCTCTGATGGGACAGTAATAAAAGTTGAATACTGTTCCACCAAACGAGTATAAGTTGGATCCGGATGTTCTAAAGAGGTTCTCACCAACCACCTCAACAATAACAAAATATATAGGATGAATTATATAGAGATGTTGAAATTATAATATATTGTTTTAGTTGTTAGGGCTAAATTTGCAAGTTTATATCAAATTTGTATCAAATTTGTATTAAGTTTTGTATAAAACGCTTAAGCTAAAGATAAATTGCATGAAAAAATAGATATTATCCTGAGTAAACAAAATGGGTAAAAATGTAAAATAAAATATCCAAATGTAGGGGCGAACCTATGTGTTCGCCCTATTTGTCTAATGTTTAAGAAGGGCGAACACATAGGTTCGCCCCTACTTTCATTATTCTTAATAATGTCTATTTTACTTGCTTAGCTTTTCTTTGGTGGGTAAGGTTTTTGTACTCTGAAAACTTTCTTTGAGTCATCGGTACTTTGATCAGAATCAGAGCTTCTTGGGGAGCTATCTCCGTCACTTTTATGAGGAGCAGGTGTTTGAGAATCAAATCGTTGCCCACTTTGGTAATCAACTCTACGATCATCTGGTCTTCTAAAATCACCTCTATTGTCTGAGCCTCTATGGTCTGAATCAAAGCGAGGACGAGGAGAAAAAGGTCTCCTTGATCCATCCTGAGGTGGTTGTCCCTGACTAGATGTGTCGCCTTCTCTAGCTTCTCTAGGTCGAAAACCTTCAGGGCGAGGCTTAAAGAATCTTTTAGGTTTTTGTAAACTTATATAGTTAATTCCTTGTTTATAAACCATTTGCTCTTGGCCATTAGAATCTAGGGTAATAGAAAACTGGTCAAAAGCTTTAACTAA
>JAHFUF010000666.1 GCA_023265235.1 Blastocatellia bacterium | reverse complement strand
GTACTAATTTAGGGATTAAATCACTATTTGGTTGATCGATAATTAGTGCATCTAGAAGAATTGCGTCTGTCCTATAGTCTGAGGCTAGGAGCAAGTAGGCTGAATCTTTATAATCTGTAACAAAATGAGCAGTTGCAGCAGTTTCAGTAGCTTTGTTATTAATAAATTGACGGATTTCTTCTAGCTCTTGTTTTGAGCTTGGATCGCCAGCTAAAACGCTCCACAACCAGCCAATAGCCTCTAATGGAAGCTTTTCTAGCTTACGAGCATAGATTAATTGTTTGGCTTTGTTTATATCTTTGTCGCCCATTAACTTTCTAACATAGAGCGAATAAGAAACTATTGAGTCCTTAGTTTCCTGTGAGTAATATTCGCGGTTAAGATAATTTTCTATGTTCCTCAAATAATTTTGAGCATATGCCAAAGTATTTTCAGGAACCGTGTAGCCTTTTTCTTTTGCTCGCGCTATTGCATGCGCTACGTGAACAGTAACATAAGGGTTAGACTCATAGCCTTTTCGCCAATAATCAAAACCTCCATCACCATTTTGCAACCCTTGAAGCTTTGTCATATCACGTTTTATTGCTGCTTCTAAAGCTTCTGTTGAAGGCAAATCTTTAGACTTAAATGCTCCTAAAACATCTTTTAATGCAGCAATGGTCATAACTCGTGATGAGACTTGTTCAGAGCATTCATAGGGGTAAGAGACAATATAAAGCACTGCATCAGTTAGTTCTTGGAGTTGGGTTGAGGATGTTGAGACTTCTAAGCCACCAAATTGTTTATAAATATCAGAAGGAGCTTTAACAGGTTGAATAATTGCATCTTCTTCAAAAGTGCCATAAGTAGCAAAAGCCTCTGTAGTGGCTGGAGTCCAGACTGGCAAAGCTATTTGGGCTGCATCTGTCCACTTTCCTGAAACTACCCCAATTTGAAATTTAGCTCTTCCAGCCATTTCTGCTGAAACAGGAAGACGAACCTCTACACGCTCATTAGCTGGAACGGTCAAGCGACGACCTGCACCGGCGGTCAATGTGGCATTTATCGCCCTCATGGCTACATCCACGCTAAGCGGAGAGTCTGTTTGATTTTGTACCACGATTGGAAATTCAAATTTATCACCAAAATTAAGAAATCGTGGGGCTGAAGGTCGCACCATTAAAGGCATTCGCGCTGTAAGCGAAGATTCTCCCATACCAAATTGCTTTTCTCCTGCAACAGCAACAGCAATTACACGATACCTAGTTAAACTATCTGGTAATTTAACTTTAACCTCAGCATGTCCATTGTTATCAGTAGATAACGCTGCCTCAAACACGGCTAATGCGTTAAAGTCTTCTCTAACGCGAATAGGCTTTCCATCAGGTTTAGGTATAACAGCCGAGGTTGCTCTATATTTTTCACCATTAGCCTCTAGTTTTGATTCTTTATTAGCCATTCTAGCACTAGATTCTGGTACTGGTGGTGCTGCGGCCATATCGCTAAGTATCCCAAGTGTTCCAGCCCCTATACCGCCTTCTACTCCATCTATAGCAAAACTTGCTTTATCGGCAGGGCTATCTCCCCTCCCTCTTTCAAAGCTTCGCATTGGCTGTATTGACTGAGAAGGAGCGGTTTTAAAGGCACGGGTATTTACTGCTAGTTGCGTTATTATTTCATCAGGATTAGATAGCACAATAGAGCGTCTTAAATGCTGGTCTGAAGTTGAAGGACTACGCTGACCATAAAATATATCAACTGGATTTTCCATTTTATAACCAGATAAAGCAAGAATCGCTTCATCTACAACAAACAACGCTACTTCGCCGTTTTGTACAGGTTTATTGCTTGAGTCTTTTAAGTCTAGGTCAATAACAGTCTCGCCTCCTGGCTCAATAGCAGCTTGTTTAGGCTTAGCATTTACGGTCAAAGTCCTGGAAACAGGGGGAATTGACAGGTTTAATTGCCCTACTGCAAAAGCTGGTCGCTTAGGTAAAAGCCTGTCGGGATTGCCATCAGTACCATCACTAGCATCATCACTTTTTACTCTTTCAGCTTCTCCAACTAGGTCAACTTGAACTTGGAGATTGGGCAAATAGCTTTCATCAATAGGCACTTTAATAGTGTAAGTTGATGAATCAATTGTAAATCTTTCACTTTTTACAATCCCTAAACGACGTAGGGTTAACAGCCCTTCAGCAGGATAAAACGGTGCTTGCACTAGGATTTGAGCCGTTTCGCCAACTTTATAATCTTTTTTATCAGGAATTAGTTGAATTTGTTCTTGTTTCAAATCCCTTTCAGGAAGCGTTTTCCCACCCGATACCCAAAGGGTCAACTCTGTTTGGTTTGGTCTACCTTTTTCATCAACAACTGTTGCTGTAAGTTGATAGCTACCACCTTCTTTTGGTAAAAACTTAACTTCTACGCTATCGCTACTAGACGTTATTGTCCGTGTTTGAGGATTAAGCCTTTTGGTTTTAACCCGTCCATCACTATCATATTCATACTCAATTCTTACTAAGTTTAAGTCTAGAGTTACGTTAGGAATAGCCTTTCCATCAATATCAGTAACAATGGATTTAATAACAAATGGTTCGCCTTTACCAACAAAAGTTTTTTCGCTACGCAACCCTACATAAAGACTAGAAGGGTGAACAAGCAAGGTTGAGGATGATGACCAAGCTTGACGGTTAACATCCATTACGGTCGCTTGGACATTTAAGCTAGTAGGTTGAGCAGGATCAACAGAATCAAAATCTATCCTTAAATTATGTGTACCATTAGGGCTGGTTTTGGCTGGAAAGCTTTCTGTTGTTGGGTTAGAGGCAATATTTCTTTCGTCATCTGCTTCAGAATAAATCCCTCGACCATGACGAGAATATCCATAAACTGTCCACCAAGGTGTCCACTTGCCAAAAGTGTATTCACTGCGATTAGGAGGCGTGTAAGTTGTTGGTGATGCAGTAGCTTGCCAAGCTACATCAGCATTATTTAGATTGCCTCCAGCATAATAATTAGCAGAAACCGTTACATTAGTATGTCCACCAATTATATTAAGCGATTCACTAGCTTTAGTTGAAACTTCAAACTCAGGCCGTCTAAATTCCTGTACTTCAAAACTATGAAAGTACTGCAAATTTGTATAAAGCCCTTTTGGTGCTGTGGCTTCAAACTCTAGATTAGCACTTCCTAAATTCATAGTTGGAGGCAATGAAAGTTCTAGGTTGAATCCACCTAATGGATTAACTTGAGCGGTGCCATTAGAGGCTTTGTTTCCTTGAGAGTCACTTAACTTGTAGTTGACAGCTTTTACTTCGCCAGCAAGTTTTACATCACCACGTTTTCTGTTTTCAAAAGCCCTTACCCAACCTTTTATAGTGACTTTTTCACCAGGGCGATAAGTCTTTCTATCATCTACAACATACCAAGACAGGTCATCTTTTTGCTC
>JAHFUF010000087.1 GCA_023265235.1 Blastocatellia bacterium | reverse complement strand
CCCCAATAATGGTGCATTAGCTGCTACAGATGGTATGCTTAGATTTAATACAGGCGATGCTAATATGGGGCAAACCCCTAATCTAGCAGGTTCTGCTTATACCAATAACTTTGGTGGTACAAGAGCAACTACACTTTATAACATTGATAGCAAAATTGATATTTTAACTACTCAAGGAACTACACCTCCTGTTGCCCCAGCAATTTCTCCTAATGATGGTATTCAGCTAACAGTAGGTCGTCTTGGTATTGATGCTTCTGATATAGTAGGCTTTGATATTTCTGAGTCTAGTAATAGAGCTTATGCAGCCATTCAACTTACTGGTGAGACTAGCTCTAGACTCTACACCATCAACCTAGATACTGGTGCGGCTACTGCTGTTGGAGCTATGCCAATTGGAGGCGCGGCCCCACTAGTTATTAGAGACATTACTACCGTTGCTAATGTAAATCTTTCTACTGTAGCCGTTACTGGTGCTACTCCTGTTATTGCTGGTAACAATATTACTTACACTGTTGTTGTTGGTAATGGCAACTCTGAAGCATTGGCTAATGTAACACTTGCTACAGCCGTACCACCTAACACTACATTTGTTTCTACTACTCCCCCAACAGGCTTTACCTGTCAAAACCCTGCAGCTAATGGTACTGGTGCAATTACTTGTACTGGCGCGAGTTTAGCAGCTAATTCCACATCAACTTTTGTAATTACTGTCAGAGCCGGTGGCACAATGAGCAACATTATGGCACCTCTAACAGCAATGGTAAGAACAGATTCTAGTGATATTAGTGCTGTACGTTTTGATAATGGAACATCTTCAGCAATTGCTGTGATTAACCAACCTGGCCCATCAATTGCCGCTGCGGGTATTAAAGTTAGTAATACTCAAATTAAAGCTACAATTAATGGCCCTGTTGCATTTTTAGGAACAACTGTATTAGTTAATGGTGTAGCATTTACTGCCGCACCCAAACTTAAAAATAACAATATGGTGTTAGTACAAAAAGGGAAACTAGCCAATGGAATGTCTATCAAACAAGTCATTCCTAAAGGTACACCTGTAACCTTTACCTTTACCAATAACACTGGCGGTGTTACCACAGTAATGTTCACCAGATAAACAGTGTTTGATCTAAAATAGGCTCAAGGTTTTTACGCTTTGAGCCTATTTTTATTACTGATTTTAGAAAAAACCTGATTATATAGATTATATTTTAAAGCTTTCCCCTAATATCTCTTCTCATAGCTTAGGTTAATCGCTATAATTACCCCGTTAAAATCTTTTCTCTTTTCAGATCACAACAATCAAAATAACAAGCATTATTAATCTAGCTATATTTAAGCTAGTAGCTGTTAGTTTTTATTATTACCTAAACAAACAATAAGGTGAATATTAACTAAAATAATAGTTAATTCTTATTTCTCAAATACTTATAATGACCAGGGATTTCAGTTAAAACTTTGAAGGGAGATTGCTCAATGAAGAAATTTAATATTCAGAGGAAAACATTCCTCAGATTAGTAACCTTTGCTTTAATTATTGTTGGTCTTATTTTTACTGCAAACTTTGCCAAAAATGATGTTTCAGCTAACCACCCAGTACTAATTGAAGGTGAAAGAGACTTTGATGGTGATGGACTACTTGGTGCTATGGAAGATGCAGATAATGCAACAGATAGAGTTTATGGTACTATTGCAGCAGCATTATTAGCTGCCAATGGTGCAGCAAATGCTAATGGCCAAGCTATTATTGTTACAAGTGGCCGTTTTCCAGAAATAGTTAAAATTCCTAATACAGACGCTGGACAAATGACCCTAAATGGAGTCACAGTTTTAGAAGCCGCCCCTGGTGTTATGGCTGATATTGATGCAGTATTAGCTGGTAACCCTAATAACGCAGCACGTCAAGCTGCTCCTGGTATTATTATTAATACAGATCAAACTGATAGATCTGTTATTTTACGTAATCTTCATATTCGTAACTGGACAGATGGTATTTTAGTTTCTGGTGCTGCTAGAGTACAACTTACCAACTGCCGTTTAGATAGTAATATAACTTTTGGTATTCGTGCTCAAGGAACTTCTCGTGTACTAATTAGCAATACTACTGTCAATGCTTCTGGAATGAGGTTTAATCCTATGCCTAGCGTGCCTAATCCAGGAACAGGTATTCGTTTTGAAGAACAAGCTTCAGGTACTGTTGTTGATAGCGTAATTTCTGGTAACACAGGAACAGGCTTAAGTAATGCTTCTACTCGTCAAGTATTGCTTGCTAGAAACACTATTTTTGATAATGGCACAAATGTTTCTGGAACTTCAGCATCTTCTTTTGCCAAACTCTCTGAAGAGATTCAGTTAGAAGTAGAAGAACCCCAACACAACAAGTAATTTTAAGGAGAAGAAAAAATGAGAAATTTAGCTCGATTTATTATGTTAGCTTGTCTTGTACTAGCTTTTGCTTTCTTGACTACTTCTTGGAATACCTCTGATGTTTCAGCTAATCATCCAGTACTAGTTGAAGGTGAAAGAGATTTTGATGGTGATGGACTAATTGGTATTGATGAAAATGGTGATAGTGCTTCAGATCAAGTATTTGGCACAATCACTGCAGCATTAGGAACTGCTAATGCTGGTGCTAATCAAAATGGCAGTGTTGTAGTTGTTACCTCTGGTCGTTTCTTAGAAAGTGTTAACATTACTGGTGCTAATGGCAATGTTACCCTAGAAGCTGCTCCTGGTGTTAGCGCTACGATAGAAGCCGTTCGTGCTGGAGATGGTGCCAATAATACTACGCGCCAAGCCTTACCAGGTATAATAGTTAACTCTCCTGCTAATAGAATTGTCAATATTCGCAATATGAATAGCCATAACTGGACAGATGGTATTCAAATTATGGGTGCTTCTCGTGTAATTATTGATAATTGCCGTGTAGAAAATAACACTAACTTTGGTATTCATGTGTTAGGAAGTGCCAAAGTAACTGTTAGCAATTCTACTATAGCCTCTTCTGGGTTCCGTTCTGGTGGAGCACCAGCTAATAACACTCCCAATCCAGGTATTGGTATTGGTTTTGAAGGTAGCTCTACTGGCACAATAGCTTTTTCGACTGTTAGTAGTAGTGCTCAAGCCGGCGTTTCTAACAAGTCTTCTGTTGGTAAGAAAGCTATTGGAATTCTTTCAGTAAATGCTTTTGATAACAATCCAAATTTTGATGGTATCAAACCAGTTAAAGGTAGTGTTCCAGCTATTGCAGATTCTGATCAAGATGATGATATTGACTCAACTGACAATAACAATCGTTAATTAAATATATAGTTTGGGGGTTTTATACCTCCAAACTATCTCACCTGTAAAAACTACCTCTCTAGTTTGAAATAATTAGGAGCAAGAAAATATTCTTTGTACCTTCATGAAAAATATAAAACATCATTATCCAAATGTAGGGGCGAACCTATGTGTTCGCTCTCTGTTTCTGAACCTATTTGTTCGCCCTCTTAAAAATCGCATAAAGAAGGGCAGACACATAGGTCTGCCCCTACTAACAATAGCTATTTTTTGTATTTTAATAATTAAATATTCCTCTTCTTTTACTGGTGCTCAAACTATTGCTCAAACAAATAACTCAACAACACCTATAACTCAAAATCCTAATATAATTTCCTTAGATAAAGAATCACAGTTACTTTTTAAGCTACGTACTACCCCTGTTACTAATAAAGTAGTACAAAACTCAACTCCTATACCTGCAACTATAAAAATGCGTCCCCAGTCGCGTGCAGTAGTAAGTAGTGCTACAGGAGGAATATTAAAAATGAAACGTATACTAGGACTAGGAGACATAGTAAAAAAAGATGAAGTTCTTGCTATAGTCCAACAACCTTTGAGTGTGCCAGACCAAATTACTTTGGATGCTTACAAAATAGAGCAACGAACTCGCCGAATAAAAGTAGAAGACGACGTAGACCATAGTCGTAAACTACTAGTAATTGCTAATGTAGAACTTAATCGTGCACATAAGCTTTATGAAGCCGGAGCAATTTCATTAAAAAGACTACAAGAAGCTGAACAAAAAGTTGAATTTGCCTCTATAGAAACAGCCCATGCTTTACGCAACTTAATTGATATAGGAGAAAAAGACAGTTCCTTTGATAATTCGCTATCAATTAAATCACCAATTACTGGTGTAGTAGTTTCTATTGATGCTACTAATGGACAACAAATCAATAGTGGAACTAGTCTACTTACTATTGTTGATTTATCTACAGTATGGATAGAGGCTCAAATATTTGAAGCTGATATATCTAAGCTATATAAAGCAACTAGTATTAGTTACCAAGTCCCTGCTATTGATAACAAAGCCCATACTATAACGTTAAGTAAAAATAAGCCTATTCTAGCCACGACTATTAATCCTACTACACGAACTGTAGCAGCATATTTTGAAATCCCTAATCCTGACAATAGTTTACTTGATGGACTAGTAGTAGAATTAGCATTAAATAGTAATGAGTCTCAAAAAAAATTAGCTATACCTATCCAAGCAATCACAGAAGAAAACGGCCAAAAAATAGTATTTGTCTATAAAGGTGGTGAGCAATTTGAAAAACGAATAGTAACCCTAGGAGCACAAAACAAAACAGATGTAGAGGTTTTATCTGGATTAGATTTAGCAGAACGAGTAGTAATAGAAGGACTTTATCAATTAAAAGCTAAAAAGTGAGGTTTATAAATTAGTGAAAAAACAACTTTCTCTATTACTATTTTTGGTGTTTTTTTTGTCCTTACCAACCCTAGGACAACAACCTAGTAATGAAGAAAATACATCTCGACCTAGAAGAACTAGTGTTATTGGTGCGCCACAAAGCATGGAAGATGTTAAAAGGTTTGAACAGGCAATAAATCGTAACAAACAATTGGTGGGTTTTATTTCTTACTATTTTGATGGATGCTACAACTTAGCAGCACTTAATGCATTACTAGGAAACAAGCCTGAAGCACTAAAATGGTTAGAAAAAGCGATTGAGCGAGGTTTAATTGATCCTGAGATTATAAATAATGACCCTGATATAGATATATTACGTACAGAGCCAAACTTTAAGGAAATAGTAGCTTCTATAGATGCTAAAAAAGAAAAACTATTTAAAGACCCTCCTTTTATTAAAATTGATGGCCCACAAACAGACGGGAAAAAAAAGCTTCCTTTATTAATAGTGTTGCATGGTGAAGCAGAAAATGCCTCTAATATGTTTGATATTTGCAGTGCAACAGCTAAAACACATGGCGTAGTCCTTGCTGCCCCTCAAGGTGAGTATGTTATTGGCGAAGGGCATTATCAGTGGGGTAGACGCTTAGAGGCTCAAGAGGCTGTATTAAAAGCAATTGAACAAGCTAAAGAAAAATATCCTATTGACACAGAAAAGATTTATTTGATGGGGTTTTCCCAAGGTGCTAGTTATAGCTTAACCATTGGACTAACTAATCCTGAGCGTTTTGCTGGGATAATTGCTATTTCGCCTAGGTATTTACATAGGCTAATAGGCAAATCGTTAGAAAAAACAAAAGGCCATCAAATAGCAGTATATCTTGCTAATGGGGAAAACGACGATCCACACCTAATAGCCAATAATCGTTTAGCTAAAGAGCTACTTACCAAAGCAGGCTTAAAAGTAGAGTTAAAGTTTTATCGTGACACAGGGCATGCTTTCCCTAATAACTTATTAGAAGAAATAGAAAAAGCATTTCTTTGGATTGAAAAAAAATAATTTAGGAGATCAGATAATTGAGCTTTCGATTAAACCAATTTACTAGAATATTTACCTTTCTTATTTTATTAACCTACATTTTTAGTTTCTCTGCCTGTAGCAAACCTGTTGATAATCGTATGGTGACCCCACTAGAAAAGCCTTTGGAAAAAGTAGCAAGTAATTTTGGGATAAAATCAGGAGAATATTTAACTCCAGAAACTATTACAATACCCGCAGGTAAGTTTATGATGGGCAGTGAATTAGGAGAAGAAACCCCTAAAGAGGAACAACCTAAACATGCTGTCTCTTTAACAAGGTTTGAAATTGGTCGTCTAGAGGTTACCAATGCTCAATATGGAGAATTTATTAAAGTAACTAGTTATAAAAATGAAAAGTGGACAGAAAACTTTGCTAGCGGGACAGAAAATTTTCCTGCTACAACAGTAAGTTGGCAAGATGCAGAAGCTTATTGTAAATGGCTTTCTGAAGTTACTAAAAAAAACTATCGCCTGCCAACAGAGGCAGAATGGGAATATGCTGCTGGTGGAGCACAAGGGGTAGAATATAGCTGGGGTAATCCTTGGAAACCCAAATTAGCTAATGTTGGTGGAGAGCAAAAATCAACGACTTACGTAGGAAGTTCTTCTCCTAATGCTTTTGGGCTTTATGACATGACTGGAAATGTTTGGGAATGGTGCCAGGATTTTTATGATCCAGAGTTTTATCAAAAAAGCACAGAAAATAGCCCTCAAAACACAAAAGAAGAAAAATCAAAAATACAACGTGGAGGAGCTTGGAACAGCCCAGAGAAATATGCTCGGATCAAGTTTCGCAGCCGTAATTCTCCAGATTCACGAGTGCTAACAACAGGGTTTCGCGTTGTAATCGTGCCTTAAAAAACTTGAAATTTTAACGATCTTTTTTGGGAATAAAGTAAATCCTTAAAACATCATCTTCATAGTAAACTTTCACCTCTGGGTGAAGTTGGCGATAATTTTCACATAATGTTATAGCTTGTTGTTCTAGACTAGCTCGTCCAGCAGGAGAACGATAGTTTTTATAAGTAAGATCGTTAAGCGTAGAAAAAGGGACGTACTTTGGTTCTTGGTCAAAAATCACAAAAGGCTTTTTTTCTACAAAAATAAATATGTCCAGAGGATATGAAAAATTAAATTGAGCGTCTTTAACTTCTTCCTGGTATTTATTAACAAATGTAGCTAAATCTTCATACCAACCATAACCATAGCTTATTGCTAGTTGCTCAACTGGAGCAACTACAAGCCATTGTTTTTTGGGAAACTGTTGAGTTATTTGTAAAGTTTTCTTAGCTGAAATATTATATTCTAAATATTGAAACCTAGGTTGCTTAGGTAAAAAACTGACGGTAGTAGCAACTGCTAACACGATCACTATAAGCTCTCCATAGCGATTTGCCATAAATTTAATATAGTAAACAAGAAACTGACAAAAAGCTGTACAAAATAGCGTTATTGCAATTGGTAAAACAAACTTAAGGTCTAAAACAGTAGAAAACCTTGCTTGATTTATTTCAACAAACAATATTAGCGTTATCAGACTGACGCTAAGTATTAACAACCCTATTGATGGTAAAAGAACCAAAACTATCATTGTTAAAAAAGCTGGTAAGAGTAATAAAGGAGAGGACAAGCCAATTAAGGTTAAGGATATTAAGGTATTAGCCAAAGTTTTTTTAAAATTAACCCCTCTACCTTCTTTTACTAATTCATTCCAAAAATTAATAGCTAGCAACAAAAAAACACACGCTAAAACATTTTCTCCACCAAAAAGAGGTTGTGATAAAGCCTGTTGAAAAGTACTGTAAATAATGTCCAACAAAGACTCAGACAAATGGTTTTTATTAAAGCTATTATCTTTTGGCCAGTAGAAAATATTCGTGCCTAAAAAGTAAATAGCAATTAGACCAATACTTTTATAACCAGTCATTCTCCAAACAGTTGCTCCTAGAAGAAAAGTAAATAAACATAATAGTATAGGAGAAAAAAAGCGTGCAGTTTGTAAAGGATCTGTAGCAGCTAAAGTACTGATAGCCGCTACAATAGAGGGTAGTAGAATTATTTCCTTGCTATTTATTGTACCTAATAATATTTGCCAGCTTTGCAGTAAAGTCTGATAGCTTTCTGTAAAAGGAAGTCTTAGGTTTTCTAAAGGCTGAGAAAGGTTTAATGTAACAATAAAAGTTATAGTTATAGCAAAAAAAACTATAGATAAAATAGAAAGCGGGTTAGAAAAATCTATTTTAATAATGTATTTTTTTAATAAAGAAAAAAAAATTTGTTTTTTATCAACTAAATACTGATTAAAGGCTTTTGATAAATTATCAAATTCTAGTAGGTCAAGTAACTGTAAATATTTATTTATTAGATAGGTTCTCAACAAGCTGTTTAACTGCTTAAGGTTTTTTCCTGTCCAATAAAGGGTTGGCCATATAAAGTAGCATAATATTAAAGTAAGCCAATTAAACAAGTTAAACCTAGGCAATAAATTACCTGCTAATATAACTACTAAACTAGCATAAATAATGTTACTAAATATTTTGTTAATAAAACTTGTTTCTATTGAGTAGGAAAGTAGTTTTTGTGGTAACAAAAAAAACAAAACTACAAAAGCGATCAATATGCAACTAATAGTTAATAAACTAACGATTTCCATCTATAATTTTTTGGTAAAGCTTAATAATTTGTTCAAAAATCAACTTTTCTGTTTAATTCTAACCCACTATGTTAAAAGTTATGAGAAAATTTTGGCATAAAAACCTATTCTATAAAGTAATATTAAACCTTTTATTATTAATGTTAATTGCTTGTTACAAGGAAAGTTACTCGATTAATAGTGACAATAATGACAGTATTGAGCTACCTCTACCAAAATCCCTTGCGATATATTACGGTTTTCCTAGTTTAGTTAATGGAGCTAAAGGCGATTTAACAATAGCTCTAAACACTTTTGCTGAATATGACATAGTAGTTTTTGGTGATGGGCTAGAGTTTCCAGATGTTGTTGCGACTCGTCGTCCTACTGGTGCTGGAGTAGTAGAATATCAAAATACAAAAAAGATAATTAATTTGCTAAAAGAATCAAAGCGTCATACCTTAATCTATGGTTATATAGACCTAGGAAATACACAAACCCTCCCCATCGCGGAAATAGAAAACCGAGCGCGTTTATGGGCTGAAATGGGCGTAACAGGCATTTTTCTTGACGAAGCTGGTTATGATTATGGGGTTACTCGTACTCGGCAAACAGTTGCAATAACAATTATTCATAACCTTGGACTACAAGCTTTTCTTAATGCTTATAACCTAGAAGATTTATTTGAAACAAAAACTGTCCCTCTTAATAAAGTAGGTGGAGGAAATCCTAATGGAGAAAGCTCTATATTAGGTGTTAATGACCTAGTGCTACTTGAGTCATTTCAAATTCGTAATGGCGAATATGATGACACTTATCCAAATCGGCTTTCTCAAGCTATTAGCTACCAAGAAAAATTTAACATTAAATTGCTAGGAGTAACCACGATACTACCAAACCAAAACTTTAGCCAAGCTCAATTTGATTACGCATGGTGGAGTGCTACGCTTTGGAGTATAAATGGCTTTGGTTGGGGAGAGCCTAATTATTCTAGTTCAAACAACATTTTGCCTAACCGCCAGTTACCAAGTTTACCTAAAGATGGGCTAGGAAAAAGGTTTGTTTCTGAGCTAACCCAAAAGAAATCTCAATACTTAAGAAAGACCAATAAAGGGAAAATATTTATTGACTTAGAAAATCATGTTGGCGGTTTTAAGAAAAAGAATTAAAAAAGAATTAAAGGTTGGCCAAATATTAATTAAAAGATTATGACACTAAAAAATCATTGTCATTATCAGACGACTGTTTATTACTAGCAACAGCTTCTAATGAAAAATTCCAAGCTCGTTTGTTTTCGCTATTAGTGATAGTAAAAGCACTATTATATTCACTTAGTCGCTTTTCTGTTAAATCACCTTCTAAAAGGTAGGGCATAAAAGATTTAACTCTAAATCCACCAAAACGGCGAGTTAATATAGCTACTTGTTCTTGAGAAATTGTTAAAGGAATTGTTGCAATTGGGCGTAGTTTTAGGATTTTTTCTCCATCTGGGCCAGTTAATTTATAAACTGTTTGTGAAGTAAACAAGAAAATTACTCCTAGAGTGCCTCCTAATAAAACTACCCCTAACAAAACTACTGCCCAAATTGGACGCGGAGGTTGCTGAATCTTAATCATTAAAGGAATTTCCAAAGCTAAATCGCGCTCAGTAGCAGGAATTGAGCTAGGTAAAAGAAAGTTTTCTATCTCTTCTAAACCTTTTACCCTACGAATTTTATCTGCTAGACCTGGATCATCAAAAAAAGTGAGTTTTAATTGTGGGTCTTTAACCTCAAACCGCACTTTGGCTTTTACTTTTACTTCTGGTTCAACAAAAAACGATTCTAAAAAACTAGGTTTAATTGCAGAAATTTGACGACCACTGGCTAGATTAATAACATAGACTTTTTTACTAGTTTCTTGTGGGCCTAAGTCTAGGGTGCGTGGATCAAGTTGCCACTGTAGGGTTTCTGTTTCTCCTATATCTAAAGCCTTTGATCGCTCTATTGTCACACTAGCATTAGAGACATTAGCTTGTTCAATTCGCCATTCACGAAACTTTGAGCGGAGCTTAAAATTAACTCTTCCTGATAAACTACGCCCGTTAGCAAGTGGAACAACAATACAACCATCTTCTAGGTCTACTGGTTGTGTTGAGCCATCTTCAGTCTCTAAAGTGATGTTACTACGGTCTAGCTCTAGGGCAGACAAGCGAATTGGCCGAAACAAAACTGGCCTATTACCAATAGATTTCCCTACACTTTCCATTAAACTTGGCATTGAAAGTGCGTTATCTTTCTTAGCATAATCTAGCATATACATCACTAAAGCACTTGGATTACCTTCTCTAACAAGTGGAAAAAAATAAATGTTACGAAAATTAGGATCTGTATAGATTTTTTCATAAAAAGGGCTAATAGGTTCATCGCCTGGATCACTTGTATCTTGAACATTATCAGTAATTAGCCAAATGAATGTATCACCTGACCAGTTATACTCTTCAACATCTGCAATAGCAATTTCTAGCCCTTCAGCAATAGCCGTAAACCGTCCGTTAGACTCTGTTGCTGTAGGAACTACAGAGACAATATTTTCTTTGTTAAATTCTCCCTGATATCGACGTTGAAGGTCATCTTTAACAAAGCCCTTATTACCACGCCTATCAAAAGTACGTAATATAACTTTATCGCCTGGTTGAAAAATATTGTTTGATAAAAGAGGAGCAATTAACCAATCGCGTAAACCCGTTTGATAATAGGGTTTCATGCTACCAGAGCCATCTAGCAAAATTATATGATTGCGTTGGGGTTCAGTTTGAGCAAGTATTTTATCTGGAAAAATAAAGAATATTGTGAATAAACAAAACCCTAGGTAAAAAGAAATATTTTTCATAGCTTCTCCAACTTATTTCCAACGAAAAACTTTAATTTGTCCAATTCGGTTAC
>JAHFUF010000665.1 GCA_023265235.1 Blastocatellia bacterium | reverse complement strand
TTTTACAACTGGAGTCACTGTAGTGATTTCTTTTGTATTAGTAACAGGTTTACGTTTAGGACTAGCCACAGGCGTTTGTGCTAGCCCTATATTTAATATTAGTGTTATCAGACACAGAGCAATTATTATTTGACTACTTCTAAATTTATTCATTATTAAAACAACTCCTAGAACTTAACTTCCCTTTACTATTACATAGGGTTTTTGTAGATACTTTTTTGCTTGTTCATGAGAATCAAAAACATTTTCTCGTTTTAGGACTGTTTGATACTCAAGCGTTGCTTCACTACGTTTTGTTAACAAATCTAACATTTGTCCAGCACGTAAATAAGCCCTAGTAATGAGTTCTGGGCTTGAACCATTAATGTTTTTAACCTTTTGAAACTCTCTTAGAGCATCGCTATTACGGCCTTGGTTGGCAAAAGCCTCGGCATATTGATAATGAATAAGATCTGCTGCCTTTTGAGCATTTTTGTCTTTTAATAATTCTTCAAAAAGTTGATAGCTCTCTGTTGCTCGATTTAATTTTACTAAAGTATTAGCACGCTCAATCTTAAACAAATAATTTTGAGGATATTTATTAGAAAGTATTTCTAATAAATTTAGAATCTCGACATTTTTATTTTCGCGACCATAAAGCGTAATTAGAAGCACCCTAGCATCATCTTGAGCATAAAGCCCTTTTTCTGTAACTAAATTAAGTTCTTCTAAACCTCGTTCTTTTGACCCACGAATACCACCAATTGTAGCTAGTATTTTTACAGCAAAAGGTAAACTACCAGCAATATAGTCATAAACTCCAATAGTCAAATAAGCATCAATATAGTTTGGATTTAGCTCTATTACTTGACGATGAAGGTCTACAGATTTTGAACCATGCCTCAGGGCTGAAAAAAAAGAACGAGTAACAGTTGCTTCATAACTAGCCATAAGCCCATGTGCTGCACCTTGATAATAAATTGATTCTACATCTTTAGGGTTTTTCTTAATATTAGCTTCAGCCTTTTCTAAAGAAATAGCAAGCAGTCGTCTAAATTCTTTGTCCACTTTTTCATCTACTTTATCTTTTGTATCAACATAAAATGATTCGCTACTATAAAGATCAGTTTGTAGCCTACGACTAGAATTAAGTAATTCCAACCAATAGTTAGTAGCTAAATAAAAATGTCCGGCTGGGTGTTCTGGTAAAATTTGTGTCATTTGAGTAAATTTTGCCTGTGCGCTTTTATAATCCATATTGTAGAGTGCGTTAAACCCATCCATTCTAAGTTTTTGATATTCTTTACTTTCGCTATTTATAACGCGATTAGGTGAAACGTTATTAGTAACAGTTGCTTTTGTGTTTGACAAGTTTTGTGCAAAAGCAAAAAGTGCCATAGCAAGAATAAAAATACATGCCATTAAGAAACGCATAGCTAGCTCCTTGATAGTAAGTTCTTGAATTTGTTAACTTTTAAAATGTAATATTCTGAATTTGCTGACTTTGCCGCAATACTCCTGGCGGTACAAACATTGTGAGCGCGTTAGGAACAACCTCAAAGGTCATCGGTAGATTGCCAATTACTTCTCCATCAGCTTGAACTGGAAGTGCAACTATGGAGCTAACTTCAACCCGACGAGTCTTTACATAAGTTACGCCTTTGCGCTGTAATTGACTATTACTTAAACAGGAAGCTAAATAACTGATATACTTTAATTTACTAGTACCAGAAAAAATACAAACATCCAACATATCCTCATCTAGCCGAGCATGAGGTGTTAGTGAAAGTGTTCCACCATAACCAAAGGATTTACCAATAATTACAAAAGTCCCTTGATAAACTTTACCATCTATTTGTAGAGTAATTGGTGTAGGGTTCCACTTGGCCAAATGAGAAAAACCTGCTAGCCAAAAGGCTCCTTTACCAATTTGTTTTTTTAGCTCAGAATCAACAGCCTCAATAATTTCGGCATCCAGCCCTATACCAGCAGTAAAAAAGTAATAACGAGTACCAGCCAAAGCTACATGAATACGATAACGGCTATCACTACGACTAATTAGATTTACTATTTCGTGGGGTGTCTTAGGTAATTTTAGATCTAAAGCTACAACATTTGCTGTTCCACCAGGCCAAACAGCCAAAGGGATTTGAGATCTAACCATTCCTTGTAATACCTCGTTAAGAGTACCATCGCCTCCATGTGCTACTACTAGTTCAATGTTTCTATTAACAGCTTCTCTAGCTAGTTCTGTAGCATGGTTTGCGCGTTCTGTCTGTCGTACTTCAACTTGAAACCCTTTTTGGTTCATTAATTCAACAAAACCTTTTACTGCTATTTCACGTTGACGGCCAGAACGTGGGTTATAGATTAACATAGCCAACTTATTCATGTTTCCTGCTTGAAGTGATAAGCGAAGAATTTTCGCTCGTGGTTGGGAATGAACTTACTAACTAAACTTGCAACATCTTTTACTGGCAAAAATTTTAATTAAAGCTCCTTTTCCTAATTAATTCATGTCAGTATCTGTTCTAAAACAAAAATAGTAGGCAACATAACCAGCAGCTAAATACAGAATTATGTTAAAAGCACCAAAGCCAACCATCATATCGCTATAAGCTTTACTTAGGTCTAATTTAGAAAAAACCTGTGCTTTAGAAATATCATTTTGTAGAGCATTAACAATAGCAACCCCTAATAATTGCCCTACAAAAGAAGCTAGTATGGCAAAAAAAGCTGCAATTGCACCAAATGTCGTTTCTACGCATTTGCCAAACTTCCGCGCCATTTCTCCTACTAAATAACCAACACCAAGACAAATCAAATAAGATTTGCTTTCTACTGCTAGTGCAAAAAATGCCCAAAACATAACTCCAAGCCCACCACCCAAAAAGCCTGCTCCAATTAATCCTGCCATACTTTGCTGGGACTTCATCCTACTAGCATATTCTTCAAGAGAAATTCTTTTTGGTTTCTTAGTGGTATCTTTTCTAAAAGCTTCTGGTAGTGTTTCAGTTTGTAAAAACTTCTGTGGTGGTGCTTGGCCTTCAAAGACTGTTCCTGTAGGCTGAGCAGGCACTTGAGGTTCAGCTACAACACTATAGTTTTTGTTAGGGTCTAAATAGGTCTGGTCTTCTGGTGAATAAGGCTGTTCTGGCGACAAATGTTGCTGTTGGTCTGAGGCAGTATATTGTGAGGACTCTACACCTAGAGCCGCAGAGTTATCCTGTAACTCTATTATTGGCACAGGTATAGACTGTTGTGAGATATTAGAAAGTGCCGCACGCAAAGCAGGTGTACGAGCAACATCTACCCAACTTCCTCCGCCCTTCCTAACCTTATCAGTTTTTTGTACTTTCCCTGCAACAATCCACTGTTTTAAGGTATCTATATCAACATCTGTAATATCTCCAGACAATAAAACTTGCCACATCTCATTATCAGCACTCATAGAATCTTTGACAC
>JAHFUF010000086.1:586-11400 GCA_023265235.1 Blastocatellia bacterium | reverse complement strand
ATCAGCAGGGGTAAGAACTTCGCTTTCATCAATAAAATCTACACCCATTTCCTCTAACATTTGTGCTTCAACAAAGTGACCAATACGAGCTTTGGCCATTACTGGAATAGAGACAGTCTCCATAATTTCACGTACTTTTTTAGGAGAAGCCATTCGTGCAACTCCGCCGTCACGACGAATATCAGACGGCACACGTTCTAGTGCCATTACTGCTGCTGCGCCAGCGTCTTCAGCAATTTTGGCTTGCTCAGCATTGGTGACATCCATTATTACTCCACCTTTGAGCATTTCCGCCAAACCTGTCTTAAGTTTTAACAAACTCTCTGACATAAAATCCTCCATCCAAGAAATTTATCATTTCAAAAAAATTATTATTGCCAGCCATTTTTATAAATTGTACTCTAATATATATTTAGCCTATCTATTAACTAGCTAGCAAAAAACTATTGCTTTATCTTTATTTTAGGGAAGTTAAGAGACAACCGTTAATTTGACAACAGCCAATTCGGAAAAAAATGGACTAGGCCAATTTGCTTGCTAATAATAGGCTTTAGCTAATAAATTATTGTTTAACCAAGCCAATAGCCATTTATCAAGTTACAAACTATTTAGAAACTAATATTTTGTTGTTTGCTACTGGTAAGTTACAATAACTCGGCAGTAATTATTACCTATCAAATATTAAATTTTACCAAGAAGGAATTTGTGGAAATAGATTTAGAAAAATTAGCACGCCAAGCGCGTAATAATGCCATCGCACCTTTTTCAAATTTTCAAGTTGGAGCAGCCTTACTAACAACAGATGGCATTGTATTTACAGGCTGTAACATCGAAAACGCGACCTTTGGACTTACTGTTTGTGCTGAAAGAGTGGCACTTTTTAAGGCTATCTCAGAAGGCAAACGAGAATTCAAAAAGATTACTATAGTAACAGATTCTAGCAAACTTTCTCTGCCTTGTGGTGCTTGTCGGCAGTTGTTGTGGGAATTTTGTGGTGATATTGAAGTAGAAATAGTTAACTTACAAGGTGGGGTAGCCTTTAAACGGGTAAAAGAGCTTTTACCCTTACCCTTTGACAAAAGTAACTTTTTCGAGCCGGGGGATAAGTAACACTGCTGTATTAGCTGGGTGGAAAATCGCTACCGGATAAATTTAAGAAACTATGACCGATAGCAGAGTACTAGTTCTAAATGCTTCTTTTGAACCAATTAATGTTTGTACTGTCAGACGTGCGATAGTTTTGGTGCTCAAAGGTGTAGCAAGAGCAGAAGAATATAATTCTAGATTTTTTCATTCTCCTAGCCAACTTGTGCCAATACCATCAGTAATTCGTTTGGTTGAATATATTCATATTCCTTTTGAGCGAAAGAGCTTGTCTCGTAAAAATATCCTTTTACGAGACCATAATACTTGCCAGTACTGCCAAGTGGTTTTTCCTCCTCAAGAGTTAACCTTAGACCATGTAACTCCTAAAGCTAGGGGAGGGGATTCTAGCTGGGATAACCTGGTAGCTTGTTGTCGTCGTTGCAACAACCGTAAAGGTAATAAAAGCCCTGAAGAAGCAAACATGCGACTACTTAAACGACCACAACCTTTTAGCCTTAGTGTTAGTCGTCAAATTATGCGCTATATAGGGCGAACTGATGAAAATTGGCGTAAGTATTTGTTTTATTAATTATGTAGATAATTATTTATTTAGTTCGTCTTTAATTTCTTCTGGCAAATAAATGGCACTTATCTTAAAGGTTTTTTTGGGCACGCCTCGCTCTAGCTTTTTGGCAAGTAAATCTTGACTTTGTTGTAGTACAAAAACATTTTTGTCAATATTTTCTACAATATTAAACCTAAGCCTAGCAGAGCCTAGAATAATTATGTCCCCATCTTCAAGCGGTGCTCCAGGAGTGCCTGTAACTATTGCTGTAACAGGAGCACCATGCAGACGCCTTTCAATTATTGTTGCATTGGCACTTCCTTGATCTATTAAAACAAAACTATTATCACGAAACTCAATTTTTGCTTGTTGTCGGGAAACACTATTTCCTGTCGCTTCTGCGTCTTCTAATTGAGCAAAAACAAAGTCGTTACGTCGCAAAAACTCTCCTGTTTGGCTATCTCGAACGACTCTTAGTCGTCCTATATAGGTAATTTCTTTAGTAATAAAATAATTATTTTGGTAAACATCAGCATTAAGTGAAGTTAAACGGCCAATTAGAGGGATTTGAAATTTACGCTGGTGTACTTCTAAAACCTTCTTTTTTACATCATCTATTACTACATTAAAGTTTTCGGCTTCTTCTGGAAGGGGCCAATCTAGTGTAAGCACACAGCGACCAGCACTATACATTAAACGACTACTACCTTTACTCACCAACTCTACTTCGGTACGAATAGGTAGAACTAAATGAAATTTATTGCTTTCTAAGTAATCTGTTAGCGTTTTAGTAAAGGCAGGGGAGGTAAAAAGCATTTCTAGTTCTTCAACTTTGTTGGCTTTGGTTTCTAACAAAACTATTCTTACTACATTCGGCACACAAACAATATTTTCTGCCCAACGAAATTGTTTTAATCTCACTTCTTCGCTAATTTGGAAAACGATTTCTTTAGCATCAATATCTTGTTCAGAAAAAAGGGTACTTTGCTTAATTGATTCAGCTAAAAAATCTTCAATTATTGCCAAATGTTTGTTAGTAAAATCAACCATATGTTTTTCCTCAAGAAAAGCTTTAAATGGATTAAGTTTATTATTAGAAAAGAAACTTATTGTAGGTGCTGCTTTTTACAAGTCTAAATTCTAGCACTGATTAGCAAAGAAAAGTTACCAAAATGTGCAAAGGTAATAAGATTTCTTTACTAGAAGTTAATGAAAATTTTCTCTATACTTTTGCCATTATGGGACAATATGCAAAACTAATTGATATTTCAAAATGTGTTGGATGTAGAGCTTGTGAAGTTGCTTGTAAGGAATGGAACGAAACAGGCACAGACAACCCAGCAGATCATCCCTTTGGTTATCAAAGCCACGAAGATTTGACTTATCGCACTTGGAATGTTGTTAAATTTTATGAACTAGGTAGCAAAAAAAATAATTTATTTACAAAAAAAACAGATCAACCTATTACAAAAACCACAGATCTTGAGTGTGATAAAGATAAGTTTGTTGCTCAATATGAAACCCTACTAGGGCCAGAACCTAGTAATTTATTTGTTGAGTCAGAAACACCAGAAACAGAAGAGATTAAATATAGTGTTTGGAAAGTAACAGAATTTTTTGAGCAAAATAGCAATATAACAAACCCTAGTGAAATACCTAGGTGGATGTTTCGTAAGCATGGTTGTATGCATTGTACTGATGCGGCTTGTATAAAAGCTTGTCCAGTAGATGCCTTAACTAGAAATGATCAGTTAGGTTATGTACGGTTAAATGTTACTACTTGTACAGGCTGCGGTTATTGCGTAGATGCTTGTCCTTTTGATGTCCCTAAGCTAGATGCTGGTGCTATATGGGGTTTTGGCAAAGTTAGTAAATGTCGTCTATGCTCCGATCGTATTCAACACGATAAACAGCCAGCTTGTGTACAGTCTTGCCCTCCTAATGCTTTAGAATTTGGCTTGCGAGATGAAATGATTAAACTAGGGCAGAGTAGAATTGCTGATCTTAAAGATCGTGGTTACAAAGAGGCTTATCTTTATGGTGAAAAAGAATTAGGTGGATTAAACGTATTGACAGTCTTGCCTAGTAAGCCTGAGGACTTTGATTTACCACCTGAACCAAAAGTGCCAGAATATTTAACTACTTGGAAAAAAGTTGTTCAGCCCCTAGGAGCATTAGCTATTGCAGGTACAGCCTTAATGCTAGGGTTTAGCTTTGTTAACAGTCTGTTGCAAGGCTCAAATAAAGGAGATAAACATTAATGGCGGAAGAAATAAATAATGCTTTAGTTAAAGTTTCAGAACAGCGAGTAGAGAGAATTAAACTTCATGAACGTATTTCACACACCATTAATGCTTTAGGGTTTTTACTTGCCGCAGGTACAGGTCTAGTGCTTTTCTATAAAGGCTTAAAAAGGCTTAGTGGTGGAACACGTTCTCGTCAACTTCATCGTGTAGGGGCAGCTTTAATGATTGCTGCACCATTTTTTGTTTGGGGTAAGGATTGGCAAGGCTGGAAAAAAACTTGGCGGGAGATTACTTATTTTTCTAAAGAAGACAGAGAGTTTCTTAAACGTGCTCCTATGTATATGTTAGGGTTTCCAGCAAAAATGCCTTTACAAGGTAAGTTTAATGCTGGGCAGAAAATGAATTTTCTAATGGTAACTTTTAATGCTGCTGGATTTGTAGTCACTGGCGGACTCTTGATGCTTAGGCGACATTTACCTGAAAAAGCTTTTCCTTATTTAATAATTGCTCATGACATACAAGCAGTGATTGGTATTTGTGGTTTTATGGCACACGCTTACTTAGCCTTACTCCATCCAGATACTAGAGCATCTTTTCGAGCAATTATTGATGGAACAGTGCCACTGGAGTACGCAATGGGACATCACGCGCTTTGGTATGAGGACGAGGTTAAAAATAACAACAACCCATAAATGAGCGGTCTACTATCAGATGCCCCAATAGGGGATAGGTTATGGGGCAATTTTTAGCTACTGGGCGGTTCCCATAATTCTACTTTGTTTCCATCAGGGTCAACAAACCAACCAAAACGGCCATATTCTTCTTCTTGAATATTGCCAATAACCTCTGCTCCACCTTCTTTAACTTGCCCAAGGGTTTCATCTAGGTTATCTACTACTAAATTGAACATAAACTCTTTGGTTGCAGGTGTAAAATATTTTGTCGTTTCAGGAAAAGCGCTCCAAGCAATAACGCTTTTTTTAGGCATAGCTTCTATTGGAAATGAAGCTCCATATTGCTTACTAATATCAAACCTTAGCCATTTTTCATACCACTCATATAATTTTTCTGGGTTAGGGGATTTAAAGAAAATGCCTCCAACACAAAGTACTTTACCCATATTTAATTAATCTCCTTATTATTGATATTTTTCTATAATTTTGCTTAAACGAGATAAATCAATATTTCAATCGAAGACTATTATGCCAATATTTTGGTGCTTATTCAAGTTAATTTTGCCAGTTAATAATCCTGTTGCTACCGTTCCTGAGCTTTCTACTACCATATGATCATAATGAAGGAAATTAAATATTGTTTGCTTAATTTGTTCTTTTGTAACAGTAACAATATCTTTTTGAGCTTTTACAATGCTGGTTAAAGGAATAAACAACAAATGTTTTTATTCTTTCGCTACTTCGTAGCTTAAAAATTTAACTTACTGAAAACCCAGGGCTTACGCCCAGGGCTACAATTATTTCGCCGCTTTGCGGCTTAAAACAATCTAAAACAATTGAACAACCTTGGCTTACACGCTTTTACTTTCCTTTAGCTCCATTACTAACATTCCTAATATTGCTCATAAAGTAGGAGGCTTTTAATTGTTACTTGCTGCCTTTTTCCCTACTTAATAAAGTTGTTTTGATGGTAAATTAATCCAAAATAAACCTTAATGTTTAACTAAAGGAGCCATCTGTGGGAAAACAAAATATCTATGATTATATTATTATTGGTGCTGGTTCGGCTGGATGTGTTCTAGCTAATCGGCTTACTCAAGATCCTAGTGTAAATGTATTGCTCTTAGAAGCTGGTGGAGCAGATGAGCAAATGGAAATACACGTTCCTCTTGCTTTTTCAAAACTCTTTTTAGGTAATTGTGACTGGGCTTATTACACAGCTCCACAAACCCAAGTCAATAATAGGAAACTTTATTGGCCACGCGGGAAAGTTCTTGGTGGATCAAGTTCACTTAATGCAATGATTTACATTCGTGGCAACAAGCAAGATTATGATAATTGGCAAGCTTTAGGAAACCCTGGTTGGTCTTATGAGGAAGTATTACCATACTTTAAAAAAGCTCAAAATCAAGAACGTGGTGCTTCAACCTATCACGGTATTGATGGGCTACTAAATGTTTCTGATTTGCGCTGTGTTAATCCATTAACACAAGCTTTTGTAAATGCAACTTCTGAACTAAATTTACCTCAAAATAATGATTTTAATGGCGAAACCCAAGAAGGCTTTGGTTTTTATCAAGTTACTCAAAAAAATGGTAAGCGTTGTAGTGCTGCTCTAGCCTATTTACATACAGTATTTTCTAGGGCTAATTTAACTGTAAAAACTCACGCTCAGGTAAGTAAATTACTAATATCAAATAAACGAGTAACAGGAGTTGTTTTTACTCAAAACGACAAGGAAGAAACTGCTCAAGCTGATAGAGAAGTGATTTTGTCTGGTGGAGCAATAAATTCGCCTCAACTCCTTATGCTATCAGGTATTGGTTCAGCAGACGAATTAAAGCCTCTAGGCATTGACGTAGTAGTTGATTTACCAGGAGTAGGCAAAAACTTACAAGATCATTTATTTATGGCAGTTTGTTATAACTCTCTTGAGCCAATCTCTTTAGCAACAGCAGAAACAGAAGAAAATCTAGGAAAGTTTGTCCAAGCAGGCCAGGGGCCATTAACTTCAAATGTTGGCGAAGCAGGAGGTTTTACTAAAACTGATCCAAGTCTTACTATTCCAAATATACAATTTCACTTTGCACCTCTTTATTATATTAATCATGGTTTTACACCTCCAGAAGGGCATGGCTTTACTATTGGGCCAACTTTACTTAAACCAAAAAGCATAGGTTATCTCAAACTTAATTCTCTGGATCCTTTTCAATCTCCTTTAATTGACCCTTGTTATTTAACTGACCCACAAGACTTAAAAGTGCTAATTGATGGTGTTAAATTAGCTCAAGAAATCGCCTCAACAAAAGCCTTTCAACCTTATTGCGGTTCTTTTTATGGGGCTAAGCTCAACAATGATTCAGATATTATTCAATATATCCGTAACACAATAGAAACCTTATATCACCCTGTTGGTACTTGTAAGATGGGTACTGATACTGATCCATTCGCTGTAGTTGATTCTAACTTACGTGTTTATGGTATTGAAAACTTGCGTGTAATTGATGGCTCTATTATGCCAGAAATTGTTTCTGGCAATACTAACGCTCCTATCATTATGGTTGCAGAAAAAGCAGCTGATTTTATTATTAGACATTATCAGGAATAACAAAAGTAGGGGCGAACAGTTCGCCTTTCTTCATCTTCTTCTTTCTTCGTTTTCTTCTTTCTTCATTTTCTTCTTTATTTATCTTAAGAGGGCGAACAGTTCGCCCTTCTTTTATGTGATACTTTATATTTTTCAACTATTTACAAGAAATACAATCTACCTAGGTGATTACAAGGATCATTAAAGTTTCATTAAAAATTTTATCCTAAAAATCAAATAACCATATAATCAACCACTGTTTTGATAAAAAACCATCAACTAGACCTTAATAGAACTTTAAAACTTAGGTCAAATTTTCTACTTTTTGGTTTTATTAAAGAATTTTCCCTAAGAACATTATGAGTTTAGAAAATGCTAATCAATTTACTGTGGACAAGAAAGGCTGGTGGCTATGAAGCTTTTTAATAAAAAAGTATTTAGTCAACTATTTAATTACTACCCTGTTTTAATAATACTTTTCGTTTTACTGCTTTATCATAAAGCAGATGCTGCGCCTAAGCCTCCAACGCCTCCAACACCTTTTCAAACTGTAACCACACTTACAGTTATAAATGGTTCAGGGCAAAATACGGTTGTAGATACAAATTTTACACAGGATTTTAGAGTTGTTGCTCAAAGTGGTGGTTCTAATGTTTCTGGTGCATCCGTTACATTTACTGCCCCAGCAGGCGATCCCAACACTGTTGCCACCACTATTTTTAATGGTGTTAGTAACACAATAACTGTAACTACTGATGCTAATGGTATTGCAATGGTTCCTGCTAGCATGATTAAAGCTAGTAGGAGGTCTTCTTTGGGCAATTTCTATAACGTTAATGTTACTTCTGATAGTGCTAGTACTGTTATTCAACTACAGAATAACCCTGGCCCCCCTGCTATGATTACAGTCCAAGCAGGTGCAGGGCAACAAGTCCAAATTAACACTGCCCTACCTATAGGGTTAGTTGCTTTATTAGTAGATGGTTTTAATAACCCCGTTCCAGCTACTTCAGTAACTTTTACCGCTCCAAGTAGTGGGCCAAGTGGCCGATTTCCTGGTAATAGCTTAACTGCAACAGTAATTACTGACATTTTGGGTTTTGCTACTGCTCCAACTTTTACAACTAATGGTGTTGTTGGGGTTTATAATGTTGTAGCTAATAAAACTTCTGGCCCACTAGCTCAAGGAGCAAACTTTAATTTAGTTAACCTTGCTGGTAGTCCTACTCAAATTACTGTTAGTCAAGGCTCAGGGCAAAGCATAGCAGTTAATACTCCATATGGTACTTTACTTAGAGCTTTAGTTAGAGATGCTGGTAATAACCCTGTTGCCAATATAAACGTAACGTTTACCGCTCCTGGCACAGGTGCTAGTGGTACTTTTGTTGGTGGTGCTCTAACTTTTACAGTAGCGACAGATATTAATGGTTTTGCTACGGCAGTTGTGTTTACTGCTAATCAAATTTCTGGGACTTTTAATGTAACAGCTACATTTGGTGGCCCAACAGTAAGTTTTTCTTTAACTAACCTACCAGGTACTGCATTTACAATAATTTCTCAACAAGGCAATGGTCAACAAGCAACTATTAATTTTAGTTTTACACAAGGTCTAATTGCTAGGGTAACAGACCAATTTGGTAATAGGGTTGCCAATGGCACAATAGTAACTTTCACTATTACAGCTGGTGGAGGTGCTTCAGGTACTTTTACTGGCGGTGTTACAACCATTACACGCACTACCACTAATGGTGATACATCAGCATTAACAGTTACAGCAAATGCAACAGCAGGTACTTTCCAAGTTGATGCAACTGTTGTTGGGGTGGCTACTCCTGCAACATATATGTTGACTAGTTTAACGCCGACTGCTACTAGTCTTAATTTAGGTGGCGGTAGTGTAACTTTACAATCTACAAATGTTAACACTGTGTATCCAATAGCTTTAGCTGTTAGGGCTTCAGACTTAAATGGTGTTAACCTTGCTCCCCCAAGCTCTGTAATGGTTATTTACACCATAGTTGCAGGTGGCGGTGGTGCTTCAGGTACATTTACAGGAGGATTAACTACAGTAACAGTTACCACTGGTTCAGGTGGTGTTGCTACTGCACCTACAATAACTGCTAATAACATTGTTGGTACTTTCACAGTTACAGCAACAGTAAATGGGCTAACCTTTACATTTACTTTAAGTAATACTGCGTCAGCAATGCAGATAGTTACGGTATCTGGTTCACCTCAAACAACTATAGTTAATACAAACTTTGGTGCAGTACTAGTAGCTAGAGTTACAGATGCTGGCGGTACTCCTCAAGCAGGTGTAGTGGTTATTGTTAGCGCACCAACTTCTGGCCCACGATGCACATTTGGTGGTGCTTCTTCAGTTTCTTTAACCACAGATGCTCAAGGGTTAATTACCACTGCCATTCCTTTTGCTGGTCAGATAGCAGGCGGTTTTGTTGTAAATGCAACAATAATTGGGACTACAACATTTACAACATTTACTCTAAATAATCTTCCTGGTGCGGCTCAGAATATAACTAGAATTCAAGGTAATAACCAATCTGCACAAGTTGGTTTAGCCTTTAGCCTTCTATTTATTGCTAGGGTAAGGGATCAGTTTAACAATGGTGTTCCAGGTATTCCTATAACATTTACTCTTCCTGGTACTGGAGCAAGCGGTTCATACCCTGGGCCATTATTAACTTTTACAGGAACTAGTGATGCTAATGGAGATGTCACAGCACCAGTATTAACAGCTAATCTAATTGCTGGTACGTATAATGTTAACGCTCGTGCTACTGGTGGTGGTAATCCTCAATCTAATTTTAGTACTACAAACAATCCTGCTGCTCCAGCTAGTATTGCAATTCAAGCTGGTTCACCACAATCAACACAAGTAAACACTAATTTTGGCGCGTCTTTACAAGCAATTGTAAGAGATGCCAATAACAATGTAGTCCCAAATTTTGCTGTAACATTTACTGTACCAAACACAGGTGCTAGTGGTAGCTTTGGTGGGAGCTTAACGATTACTACTAATACTAATTCTAGTGGTATTGCTAATTCTGGAACATTACAAGCCAACACAATTACTGGAACATTTAATGGTCAAGCGGCTGTAGCAGGTGTAGTTAACCCAGTAATATACACATTAACTAATACCCCAGGCCCAGCAGTATCAATAGTACTTGTTTCAGGTACACCACAAACCACACTTATTACAACACAGTATGCACAGCCATTGGTTGCTAGAGTACAAGACCAATTTAGTAATCCTGTACCAAACGCCCAAGTAAGGTTTACTGCTCCAGTAGCAGGTGCTGCTGGTACATTCCCAGGCAGTACAACTACGGTTACCCTTAGCACAGATGCTAATGGTAATGCTACTTCACCAGTACTAACAGCTAATGGTATTCCTGGGTCTTACTCTGTTTCAGGTACTTTAGTCAGTGTAGGTGCAGCAGTTCAGTTTAACTTAACCAACTTAGCCAACCCAGTTACTATCAACATAACTAATGGTTCACCTCAAACAATGCCAATATTAACGGCATTTGCTCCATTAGTAGTTAGGGTAAGAGACAACCTAAACTTACCAGTAGTTGGTGCAATAGTAACATTTACCGCTCCAGGCATAGGTGCTAGCGGAACATTTGCAG
>JAHFUF010000086.1:0-576 GCA_023265235.1 Blastocatellia bacterium | reverse complement strand
CTACTACGGCAATAACAGATGGTAATGGTTTTGCTACTGCTCCAACCTTTACAGCTAACAATATGATAGGGACTTATACAGTAACTGCATCAGTCCCAACAACAGGAGCACCTTTAACAGGTAACTTCTCATTAACTAACACTGTAGGGGCACCAAACGCTATTTTGGCAACAGGTGGCGGGAACCAAATGACACCAATCTTGACTACATTTGGTAATACACTACAAGCAACTGTTAGAGATATAGCTGGTAATTTACTCTCTGGTATTACAGTAACTTTCACAATATCAAACAATGCTGGTCAACCTGGCGGTACATTCCCAGGAAATCAAACCACTGTTACAGCTACAACTAATGCTCAGGGTGTAGCAACTTCACCAGTAATTACTGCTAACTCTATATCAGGTAATTTTACTGGAACGGCTACGGTTGCTGGAGTTGGACAAGCTGCTACTTATGGTTTAACCAACTTAAACAATATTCCTGCTTCTATGATGATTACTAATGGAGGAACTCAACAAACTCCTGTTACTACTCAGTTTGGACAAACATTACAAGTAACTGTATTAAATAGCA
>JAHFUF010000664.1 GCA_023265235.1 Blastocatellia bacterium | reverse complement strand
TAAGGCTTTACAAAGATCTTGTACTTGTTTGGCTTTCTTTTTGTAAAACCCTGTGGGCTTAAGTATTTCCTCTAGTTCTTCCATATTAGCACTAGCAAAAGCTTGTGCATCAGGATACTTAGGAAACAGGGTTTTAGTTACTTTATTGACTCGAACATCAGTACATTGTGCCGCAAGGATTGTTCCTATTAGCAGTTGTAAAGGGGTTTCCCAGTCAAGTTCATAACGGGCATTAGGATAACTTTCTTTTAATATTTCTATTAGTTTATTTATGTCCATATCAAAAAACTGTCCTCTTAAAAGAAATATAGCGAAATCACGGCGAAACAGCAACTATATGTATAGACAGACTTCCGTGTCTACTCCTTAGCTTAAAGGTGATTTTAACGAAAAGCAGTTTCACGTAGTAGACTGCTATCTTGAGAATAAGAAAATAATCGTAGGTTTTCCCAAGCTATTGAATTTGTTGTTTGAGCAAGGGGTATTTTACTAGGTAACGCTAGCCCAATAGTTTCTCTTCTTTCTAGTTTTATCTCTAAATTTTTTACTAAAGGATTACTAGAAGTAGCCGTGTTTAGATCTAAAAATAAGTAAACAGAAGGGATAACAATTATAGTACGACCATCAATAAAGTTGATAAAAGCTAGTAATTGTTGTGGAAAGCTTGTTATTAAAGAATTATGAATTTCTGTCTTTTGTCCCCACAACATTAGGAAGCTACCAAGGCGTTTTTTCTCGATTGCCTTACAACGAAAACGAGCCGAGTCAATAATCCAAGGCCATTTAGCTATTTCTGACCCTAAAACTTGTTCATAAAGGGCTAGTAATGGAAACTGTTTTTCAAAAATATGGTCTAACCCATAAAAGTTATTTATCTGTTGTAGCAAAGTAGAAATAAAATCTGACTCACGGTTAAGCGTAAAGCTAAGCAACATAAACTTAAGTAAACGTTGGTCTAATATAGCAGGTAAGCGTCCTTCTTCTAGTTCTTGAACAAAAGCACGTTCTGCTTCAAATAGCCTAGCATAACCTGCTTGAGGCATTCCCATAAGTTCACGAACTGCGCGAAATCCATTTGCTAGAGTTTTATGTGTTTTAGTGCCATTCAATTTTTCTGCACTCCTAAGTTTAAGTATGTGAACCTAGCTAGTTGTTTAATTCTTGTTCGCTATTAAGGTCGTTTTCAAAACGTAGTACGCCCATTTTCTCATATTTTGAACGTATACGGTCAGTCAACAAGCCTAATCGCTTTAGGTTTGGAACTACTCTAGAAAATAACAACTGTCGAAATCCTACTGTTAATGATGCAGTTCTCATTTGATTTAAACAGTCATTTACTGGTAATCCGATTCTTTCCCAAACCTCTTGACCAAGAAGGCGTTCACTCATTAATACGCAAGCCTCATAAGCAAAATCTTCGCGCTCTTGACGCTCTTTTTCCGTTAGTTGTTTGTAGAAATCTGCAATAGAAATAACTCCAAATGCAACATGTCGAGCTTCGTCTAACATTACGTATTTAAGTAACTTTTCTAGTAAAGGTTCATGGTAGATACCGCGCAATAGTCCTATGGTAGCAAGTGCTAAGCCTTCTATGATAATTTGCATTCCTAAGTATTTAATATCCCAACGCTTATCGCGTAAAATTGCATCTAGCAAGGTTTTTAAGTCTTTGTTAATAGGGTAACTACGTAGCACTTTTTCTCGTAAATAGCGTTCAAAAACTTCTACATGTCTGCCTTCATCCATTACTTGAGTTGAACCGTAAAATTTGGCATCCATTGAGGGTGCAGCAACAACAATTTGTGCTGTAGTTAGTAGCGCGCCTTGCTCACCATGTAAAAAATTACTAATACGCCAAGTGGTAAATTCATAAGATAAATTGGTTTGTTCTTTTTCATTTAGTTTGTGCCAAATATCACTACCATAAATTGGCACAGCAGTTTTTGGGAAAGTTTCCCAATTTTCAGGATCAACAGGAATCGACCAATCTAAGTCTTGAGAACCATTCCATTGATCGCGTTTGCCTTTTTCATAAAGGCTACGTAGAACTTGGTTATCCACCCTATAATCCCAATTGTAAATAGCATCTGTTTCAAGCAGTAAATGTTCAATTGCAGCATTGTTATACATCCCATAGCTCCTTAGTTTGCTCAAAGATACTATATTAGCAACCTAGGTGCAATTTTGAAAACAACTTCAACTATGACAAAAATTTTTGTTAAACCCATCTACTCTACTAAAAATAAAATTTTATTTTAAGAAACCTTATGGAAGTGTAAAAGTGACAACTATGTTAGTAAACCCTACTTTAACTATCCTAGATCTTAGTATTTTGTCTGCTAATGGCCGCCAATACCAGTTAATACAAGGAGAATTTCTTATGTCTGTTATTCCTAGTCTCTTACATCAAAGAGTGGTGTTTAATTTGTTGTTTTTGCTAGGTAAATATCTAGAGCAAAACCCTGTTGGAGAAGTTCTACCTAGTCCAGCCTTAATACTTAGCGATTTTGATTGTTTAATACCTGATATTGCTTTTATTCCTAATTTACAAAAAGATAAAATAATTACTCAAGATCAACTTATTGCTGCACCAAGCCTACTAATAGAAGTACTTAATCAAGAAACGGAGAGTGATCTTAAGGATCGTAAAATAAAGCGACAACTTTATGAAAAATATGGTGTAAAAGAATATTGGATTATTTCACCTGAACAGCATAATATTGAGATATATCGAGTACCTAAATTAGATCTAATAAAAATCCTACAGGGAAGAGATGTTCTATCTAGTCCTTTACTACCAGGATTTTATTGCCTAAGCCAAGAAATATTTAAGACCCAACCTTAAACAAACTAATTCAGGAGCATATTTAATTAAATGGAAAATAAAATTGATAGCAAAGCTAAATACCCCCCTGTTTGGATATTTGGCCTTTTGTACTTACCCTATGGTATTATTGGTGCTTTTGCTAGTGCTACATTAGGAGCAATTCTTCAAAAATATGGTGTTGATAAAAATAAAATTGCTAGTGCTATAGCCGCTTCATTGTTAATTGCTACCTTTCAATTCTTATGGACACCAGTAGTAGATATAGGGTTTAGGCGGCGCACTTGGTTTATGATTATGTGTGTGTTGGGTGGTTTAACAATGGCTTCAACTGCCCTAATAGATGTAGCTAGTAATACTATTCTTTTTACTATTAATCTTGATATTTTTATTTATCATGTTTTTTATCCTATAAAAAACATTGATATTTTTATTTTTACAGTATTAGCCTCACAGGTTTTTGTTAACCTAACAGGCCCTTGTATTGGTGGCTTGATGGCTACTACTTTGCCAGATAATGTAAGAGGAAAAGCTGCTGGGTTTTCTAATGCTGGTAATATTGGGGCAGGTGCTGTTGGGGCAGGAATTTCACTTACTCTTTTTCAGTCCTATTCCTTGCCTGTAG
>JAHFUF010000663.1 GCA_023265235.1 Blastocatellia bacterium | reverse complement strand
TAAAGCTTGAAAAGCTTGTTTTTGGCGTAGTCGAGCACGTTCTAATTGGTTTTGTAAGTCTGCAAGCTGTTGTTGTTGCTCTTTTTTTACTAGCTCGCTTTGTAATTCAGATTGTGACTCTTGGGCGTTGGATAGCTCTTTAGAAGCCACTTCAGCAGCACGAGCAGTCTTTAAGTCTGCTTCAGCAATACGCAACTGACTACGCATTTCATCTAGCTCTTGAGATGAAACCAAACCTTGGCGATGAAGTGACTCTGTACGCTGAAACTTAGATAAAGCTTGGTCATAGACTGCTTGGGCACGTTCAGGAGAATCTTGACGTTGGCGCACAGGAACTTGTTCTGCCTTGCGTTGTGCTAAAGAAAGTTTTCCGCTTGCTGTAGCAATTTGATTGCGTAGATTAACCATTTGCTTGTTAACGGATGAAATACTTGCACTAATTTGAGACACCTGTTGATCTGCTGCTACTTTTTCTAGTTCTGCCTGTGAGAGCAGGGTTTTAGCTTCACGATCATCTATTTTTAACAAAGCTTGGTTTTCTGTTATTTGATCCCCAACTTTTACTAAAACCTCTTGAACAATTGCAGGGCTAGTAGCGGCGATTTTGATTTCGCTAGCAGGTTTTATTGTCCCAGTAAAACTTGTGCTAGTAAGACTAGCTATTTGATCAGAAGAGGAAAGAGAAGCTAAAGGGGTATTTAAGTACTGTCGCCCAAAATAAATCCCAGCTGTTGTTGTTGCTGCAATTAGCAGTATTATTGCTACTGCTCGCCAACCAACTTCGCTGCTTGATAAAGGCTGAATAGGTGGTAGAGATATTTGTTTAACAACTGTTTCTGATGGCTGAACACGGGCTATCTTATAAGAAGCTCTAGTTTGTAATGCTGTTTGAGCCAGAAGATCAGGCTGGCTTTCTTCAGAAAACTTTACCCCTAAGATTAACTTTGGCAAGTTACGTTCATTATTAGATTTAGGTAAATTTGATAGTTTAGTAACATCAAAGTTTATTTTAGATATTCGATAGCTTTTCTTAATCATCCTTCAAAGGCTCCTAAACGGGTTCAACCTCTACTAGATTATCATAGAATGTTGCCCCACCGCCCATATCCGTGACAGTTTGGGAGGTAGTAAAATTAATATTACGCCCATTAGGGCTAAGTTTATGCCACCAAACAGAGGGTGATATAGCAACTCCTGGTTTTACTTTTTGAGAAACCAAGGCTTTAAGTTGTAGTTCACCACGATCGTTAAAAATACGTACTTGCATTCCTGTTTCTATACCACGTTTAGCTGCGTCGTCAACGCTAATTTCTATCATCGGTTCACGTTCATTTTTTATTAATTTAGGCACATTAGCAAAAGTTGAGTTAAGAAAACTATGTGCAGGCGGAGAAATTAACGAAATAGGGTAACGTTTAAATAATTCTGGACTAGCTTCAAAGCTTTCTATTGGCGGAATAAAAGTAGGTAATGGATCAAGTCCATCTTTTAACATTTTTTCTGAATAAAACTCGCACTTCCCTGAAGGTGTAGGAAAATTACCTTCAGCAAATGGTATATGTGGATCAGGTATGTTAAGACGAACTGAACCTTCTTTTTTTAACCTCTCCAGCGTAATTCCGCTTAATGCAGGGTGTGATGAATTTAATGCCTGTTCTGCCATTTGTTCATCGCTATCAAAAAAACAAGGTTCTGTAAAATCCATTCTTTGGGCTAGTTCTCTAAAAACAGTTGTGTTAGAACGGGCTTCACCTAATGGGGCAATAGCAGGCTGATTTAGCATTACGTAATAATGACCATAGGCTTTGTGAAGATCAAAATGTTCTAGCTGGGTGGTGGCTGGTAGTAAAATATCTGCATAGTCTGCTGTATCAGTATGAAACTGTTCATGGACTACTGTAAAAAGGTCTTCACGCTTAAACCCTGTAATTACAGCTTTGCTATCTGGTGCTACTGCTGCTGGGTTAGAGTTATATACATAGATTGCTTTTACAGGTGGATCAAAAATCCCTAACTTTCCATTAGGACTAGAGTTAGTTAATGCTTCACCTAAACGACTCATGTTAATAGTGCGTGTTTTTGGGGGAATTAAATCTGGGCGTTCTAAAGCTTCATTATTTAGCGGGAACGCACCACTTGTAGAGAGTAAAATCCCTCCTCCAAGATGCCGCCAAGCCCCTGTTAATGCTGGAATACAGGCTAGGTTTCTTACTGCCATTCCACCGCCTCTATGACGTTGTAGCCCGTAACTAATACGTATAGCGGCGGGCTGTGTAGTGGCTAAAGCACGTGCTAACTCAACAATTTTTTCTACAGGAATACCTGTAATACTGGCTACTTTACTAGGAGGGTATTCTTTTAATCGCTCGCAAAGCTCTGTAAATCCTAAAGTATAGTTATAAACATAATCTTTGTCATAGAGAGTTTCTGCTACCATAACATGCATTAAACCTAAAGCTAAAGCACCGTCTGTCCCAGGTTTAATCGCTATATATTCGTCACTTACTGCTGCTGTGCGGTTTTGATAAGGATCAATAACAATCACTTTCGCGCCCGCTTTACGCGCCTCAGCAATAAATGGCCACATATGGACATTAGCAGTAAGAATATTACTACCTAATATCAGAATTAACTTAGCATGTTTAATTGATTCAGGATCATAGCCATACTTAGCTCCAACTGTGTATTGATAGCCAACTCCACCAGCAGTAGCGCAGATAGTTCGGTCAAGTAGTGATGCTCCAAGGCGATGAAAGAACCTACGATCCATACTGCCATAATGAAGCAGTCCCATTGTACCAGCATAACTATAAGGGAGAATGGCTTGAGGGCCATATTCATCAGCAATTTGCTTAAAACGAGTAACAATCTCATTCAAAGCTTCATCCCAAGTAATACGAACAAACTTTCCTGAACCCTTTGCTCCAACACGTTTTTGTGGGTAAAGTATGCGACCTTCATGGTAGACACGATCTAAATATTTAGAAACTTTGGTACAAAGAAAGCCATCAGTAAAACGATGGTTAGGGTTTCCTTCAACTTTAATTGCACGATCGCCTTTTATTGTTACTAGCATTGAACAAGTATCTGGACAGTCATGAGGGCAGACAGCGTGAATTATTTGTGTATTTTCTTGAGTAGGGTTTAGAGACATTACTTACCTCATACAGAATTTAACGTAAGGCAGATCTATATGTCCGCCTTTTCTTGTAGGGTAAACTGTTCTCCCCTACCTTAATCGATAACGCCCTTGACAAATAATTTCTGCTGGGCCAATTAGGTTAATATTATCATCACTACGCCAAACAACCTGTAATTCACCACCAGAGGTTTGTACACGGATTTGCCTAGTAGTAAAATTATTAACCATAGCTGCAATTGCTGCGGCACAAGACCCAGTTCCTGATGAAGCAGTTTCACCTACGCCACGTTCCCAGAAACGAGTACTAAT
>JAHFUF010000662.1 GCA_023265235.1 Blastocatellia bacterium | reverse complement strand
TATTTTAGGCGAAATTTTTACGAAATAGTTTACTTATTAAAACACAAAGACTTAAAGCAATACTAATTATAGTACCTAAGGGGAAAGTTGTTTTTCAGAAAAACTATTGATTTTTCTTAGCCATAATCGCAATAATAAAAAATTATGTTAAAAGCAATTGTTTTCGATTTTGATGGTGTAATTGCCAATAGTGAACCAGCGCACTTTGTTACTTTTCAGAAGGTTTTATCTGAAGAAGGTGTTTCTATTTCTCAGGTAGATTATTTTAAAAAATACCTAGCAATGGATGATCGAGGGGCTTTTACTACAGCACTTACTGATTTTGGCAGGTTAACAGATCCAGTCTATATTTCAGAACTAATCTTTCGTAAATCCTGCTATTTTGAGCGTTACCTGAAAGAAGAAATGTCAGTTTATCCAGAAACAATAGCATTTATTCATTCAATAAAAGGACGATTTCCTTTAGCCATAAACTCAGGGGCACTAAGGCCAGAAATAGATGCTGTTTTGACTAGAGTAGGGTTAAAAGAAGTATTCCCGTTAATTATTAGTGCTGAGAATATTACTAGGTGTAAACCTTACCCTGAAGGCTACTTAAAAGCCCTTACAGGTCTTAATCAAGCGCACTCTGGGCTTAATGCTAATGCATCTGATTGTTTAGCAATAGAAGATTCAGTCGGTGGGATTAAATCTGCAATTACTGCTGGGATGAAATGTGTTGCTGTTACTAATACTTACCCTAAAGAAGCATTAAAAGAAGCAACTATGACAGTCTCTTCTTTAAGTGACTTAACAGATTCTTGTTTGGCAGAGCTTTTTAGCTAAATCACTACAATAGTTAAGGTTATATATTTGTTAAATAAGTTACAAAAAAGCAAATCTTACATTTTATTAGTTAGCTGGGCAGTTACTATTATTTTACTGTTTAATTTAGTTATTTTAGCTGTTCCACAAACTCAAAAAATACATAGTCCAAAAGCTTCTACAAAAACAAAAAAAGCTAAATCTAAACAGTCGCTTCAGGCACTTGCAAAGCTCCAAGAGCAAATAGCTGTACTATTAAAACAACCAGAGTTTGCTGCTGCGGGGGTTTCTGTACGAATTATAACTCAAGCTAGTGGAAAAGTAGTTTTTGAAAAAAACCCTGAAAAACTGCTTAAACCTGCTTCTAATATGAAAGTTTATACTACAGCAGTAGCCCTAGAAACTCTAGGTGCAGAGTATCGTATTCGTACATCTGTTTATGCTCAGACAAAACCTGATAGTCAAGGAAATATTAAGGGAAATTTAATTCTTTATGGCCGAGGCGACCCTACATTAGCTAGTGCCTATGTAGATGAAGCAAAGCCTTTTGATTTATTGGCTAAACAACTCCTAGATACTGGTGTTAAAAACATAGAAGGGGATTTAGTTGCTGACGAAAGTTATTTTCGTGGCAGTCCTTTAGGTCAAGGTTGGGAGTGGCTAGATATTCAATGGCCTTTTGGTGCAGAGATTAGTGCTTTGACTGCTTCTGATAACAAGTTTGATATAGAAATAAAACCCGGTGCAAAGGTTGGAGACCCTTGTCAAATATTGACTACACCAAATGTTGAAGAGGTTTCTATCATTAATCGACTAGAAACTGTTGAAGCCAAAAACACACGCGAAATAGGATTAAACAGAGGGCTTGCAGATAATTCATTATTAGCTTGGGGAAAACTACCACTAGATGACACTGGCTTTTCTGCCAAAATAGCTTTTCATCAGCCAGCAAAACTGGCGGCTAATTTATTTCAACAAGCATTAAAACGTGCTGGGATTGTTGTAACAGGAAAAGTTGTTTTTGTTGATGCTTCTTTGCGTTCCTCTTTGCGTTCCTCTTTGACTCCTACTGAGCCAGAAAAAAATAAACTTATAGAACTAGCTGTTATAGAATCACCGCCATTAAGTGAAATTATTAGAATAGTTAATAAATTTAGTCAGAATTTATATGCAGAACTTTTATTACGTACTATAGGAAGAGTAAAAGGGCAAATAGAAAAGGATAGTGATGACGCAGGAATAGAAATAGTAAAAAATTTTCTTCGCCAAGCTAAAATAGATCCAGCTAATTTAGCTATTTATGATGGTAGTGGGTTGTCTCGTAGGGATTTAATAAATGTTCTAAGTACTACGGAATTACTTCGCTATATGAGTAAATCATCTAACTTTGAAACTTTTCATAATTCTTTGCCTATAGCAGGTGTTGATGGCACATTAAGACGACGTATGAGTAATACTGTTGCACAAGAAAAAGTACAAGCTAAAACAGGAACTCTAAGTAATACTAGTAGTCTTTCAGGTTATGTTACTAGTGCTGTTGGAGAGACTTTTATTTTTAGTATTATGATTGATAATTTTACTCCAGAATTTCGTCAAGCTTTGACTGTCCAAGATAAAATTTGCGAATACTTAGCTAATTTTACTGAAAAAATTGATCCTTAAACTCAAAATAACTAAAACTTTTAGTTACATTTAGGTTATGGAAACTAGAATTTTAGAAATCTTAAAACAAAAGCACAACTCAAGAAAATATTGTTGCATCCGATAAATTAATATAACAATTAATTTAGTATAGAGAAAAAGGGTCAAGATATGGGAAAAGAGTTTTTAGAAAAAGGTATTGGGTGTAAGCGTTGGATTAGAATGAGAGGCTCGCCTAATGACCCTGAGTCTTTTGAGTTAGCCCAGTGGAATGGTATTGCATGGCAAATAACTACAAAAACCAAAGATGGCCGCGTTTTAAGGCTATCAATTCCTGATTATATGGTAGCAGAAACATTACCCTCTGAAGCCGACCCAGAACGGCTTTACAAGCCACCAAAAGTTGCCTAAATAATTTTTTCTCTATACTTACTTGCCTAGACAGTTTTTTTTTTAATACTATAATCTAGGTCTATATTTTCGTACAAAATAATAAATAGAAAGCCACATGGTTTTCTGCTGATAAAAATTATTTGCCCCAAAAACAAAGTTAAGTTTTTAGCAATATCGTTAATTACGGTTAATTAGCCCTTAAAAATGTAAAGTATTACTTTGACTTTTACTGGTGAAACTATTATTTTAAGGATCTTGATCAAAATTAAGTACCATGACTTCACAAAAAAAAATGAAAAATATGAAAGATTTGCAACTTGATCCTGGATCATTGTTGATAGACCGCTATCAAATAGTTAAACGTATTGGTGGCGGAGGCATGGGAAGTGTCTATTTAGCTCGTGATAAAAGACTAGCTGAATCATCACGCGCTGTAAAAGAAATGGTTGGGATGCATGCTGACGAGAATCAGCGTAGAAAAGCAATTGAGGATTTTGAGCGAGAATCTCAGCTTTTAGCAGGTTTAGACCATCCAGCTATTCCTACTATTTATGATTATTTTGTTTCTGAAGGCTGTTATTACTTTGTAATGAAGCATATTAGTGGAGGAGATTTAT
>JAHFUF010000661.1 GCA_023265235.1 Blastocatellia bacterium | reverse complement strand
AGGTGTTCAAAACTATGGAGCTTATATCAAGCTTCAAGGTTTGCAAAAACCTGTTAAAATTTCTAACGTTAAACTCATATATTATGGTAATGGTTTTAGAGTTACTTAAGAATTTGGCTACGAAAGTAGTCAGGCAAATTCATCCCCCACTTACTCGCTTCGCTTCCTTGAAGTGGGGGTCTTCTTTGCCCAAGATGATAAATAAGAATCTAGGCTAATAAATACTTCAGCATAAGCATTTTTTGGTAGATGGTGAGGGTCGCTAAACACCGCTCGCCAACGGTTTAATCCTAATACACCATCAGCATAAGCAATATCTGTTACTTGGCTTTGGTGAGCATTAATCGCTTCTCGTTTCTGCTCAACAAACTGGCTAATGTCTACAAGTAAATCCCAGCTAGGGAATAATCCCCACACTTCATAAGCCCACAAACGCAGTGGTGTTAATTTTTCCCCTTTTATAAGCTTTACTATCACAGCTAAAACTAGCTCTGCTCCTAAAGAATGTGAAGGATGGCGATCTAGCTTTGGATGTGGCAAATAAACTCTATCAGGCTGATATTTAATTAACAAATCACTTAATTCTTGAAAAAGCGTTTCTTGATTTTTAGGGGAGTACAAATTAGGTAGTGCAAGGCAATATAAATCTTTGATTCCTAATAAGTTTGCGGCGGCTTTTACTTCTCTATTGCGAATCTCTGCCATTTCTTCATCGCTACAATCAAAAGACCTTTGTGAGCGTCGTCCATCTGTTAGCACAACTGAGACAACTTTGTTAGCTAAAGCAACTTCACTAGCCACAGTTCCTCCCATCCCTATTTCTAAATCATCAGGATGAGGAGAAATAATTAGCAATGTTTGTGTTAAGTTTTTACTCAATAGGTTTTTCTCCAGAATTCATAGGAAAGCCATTTCTTTTCCTTACTTTACTATTATCTATATCTGCTTAAGTGCCTATCAAAATATTCAAAATATTCTAGCAAAGAACAAAACACTAATTTTTGACACAACCTAAGCTAACTTGCTAATTTGTTATACGTTGTGTTGAGTCCTGCATTTTTTTATGATATTGTTTGTCTCCTGCAAGAAACAGTATATCTTGATCATCAGGAGACAACCATGCCCCCTGTAATAAACCCTATCACTAGTAATTTTTATCAGGTAACGCCACAAGCCCTGGGTCAAGACCTAGCTTATGTGTTACCACCTAGTTACTTTGTTGAGAATAATAATCTAACCTTTAGAATTGGCAATGTTTATACAAAAAATGTCATTCCTGGCAAAGATACTGGTAGTATTAACGCTAGTATTTCAGCAACTAGCGGCAGTCGAGCAAATCTAGACCTTTCTTTAGCTTGGATTGCTGGGCCAGCAGTAAACCTCCCTACAGGAGGGACAGAAAATACAGCTATTGCCAAAGTGACTGTAAAAGGTAGTACAGCATTAAATTTAGATAAAGCTGCAAGACAACAGCTAAAAACATCATTAGCCGTTTTTTATGAACAATTAGAGGATTTAGAGCTAAAAGGTAACTTTTTAATATCTGGTGGTGCGTCTGCTATATTTCGGCGTGTAATTGAAGGCTTGCCTTTATCTTTTAATGAAATATTAACCTACCATTACAATTTTATTTCTAACTCTACTGAGCGTTATATTGACTTACAAGCTGGTATGCGACTTAGGGTTGATTTTGCTGCAAATCAGTTTATTGCTCCTGGTTCAGAACTAAATGGGTTTGTTGGAACAGGAACAAGTTTTTACGATGTTTGCCGATTAACAGACGCTTCAAATACCCAACGAATTTGTTTTAATCCTTTTTTAGGCACATTGCTAGCGTTAACAATCCCTCCTAGTACTAGTGGAATTGCTAGTATTATTGAGTTACAAAGTGCTAATAATGCTCGTCGTTATTGGCGGCTTGTTTACCCATCTCAAATGCCTGTTAGTACTACTGGTAATGCTGGCATTGGGCAAAATGTCTTACTAATAGGAGCAGATACATTAAATGCTCTTAATAAAGCTACTACAACTTATTTTGCTTCTGCTGACTACACTACTCCCTCAGATGGTTCTTCGCCAATTCTTTATTTTTTCTTTCGCGGTCGCACCATAGTAATCCCAGAAATAATGGTTAACTTAGACGGGTTGCCAACCTATGTTCCTATTGGAACAACTGTACGCAATTTGATGGATAGATATCTTAATAGTAGTTTTGCTATTAGAAATACAAGCACATCTACTAACAATGCTGGGATGCGTTTTGCTCGCAGTTGGACAGATAGTTCTGACAATGTTACATACAAAACAATACAGTTTGGCATGCTTTCAAAAGATGCTCCTCCAACATCAACAGACGCTTACAGTCTGCCGTTAATCAAAGGCGATATTATTTCATTTAATAAAAATTAGGTTATTATGCTAACTGCAACACTTAAGCAAATTAGTGGGCCTTTATACTCACCAACTGGCACGCTTGCCACAAAAGTAGCCTATTTTTTAAGATCTGGGCAAACTGCTAGTTCTGAGCTTTCCTTGGTCGATTCCTGGGAAAAATACTCTGGGTGCTACATATTCTTAAACCAACCTATTATCAACCAAACTCTTTTTAATGCTGCAATGCAATTTTTTTTGTCAGACCCAGCTTATGCTGATGTTAGGTTTGTTTGGCTTACCAATCCAAACGATGCTGGTGGTAGGTTTTATGGAGAGGTGCTAAAGACTTATAAACCAGATAGTTACAAAGTTAAAGAAGTAAAGATTTTTGACTTTCACAATCTAGCTTGTCTAATTGGCAAAGACACGGCTATTAGCCTTAATACCGCTAAGAACTGGTTTGAGATTACTACAGGCAATACACCTAAATCTATTCATTTAATCATAAAAAGAGGACAAACTAAGCTTTATCTGGTCAATACGCTGCTAAGAATACCATTATTAGGCGATCAGGCTGGTTGTTTACAATTTGGTATTTCTTTAAGAGAGGCTGACTTAGATAGCCTAGATATAGTGTTACGTTTATTTATTGATAATAAAGACTATATTAAGTTTAGTTATCTGGATTCGCTATGCTACCCAATATTTAATCCTGAAACTAACATCAGCCTTTTAGCTAACCTTGATCCATTAGACCAGTTTAACTATGCAAGAACCTTTTTTTCATTCTTAGATCCAGAAAACCCAAACACACAAGAGATTAAGTCGTATTTTTGCACTAATTTAGGGGAACAAATAAAACTAACCCCTCAGTCAGATGCTAAGCTAGTCTTAACCTCTCGTCGTTCTGCTAAAGCTCAAGATAGTAATGATGCGGTTTATTTAACACCTTCTGGAAGATTTACTATTAGCACCCCAGCTAATATAGTGCCGTCTTTGCCTAATTCACCAGTAATTCGTTTAATATGTGGAACTTCTGGAATAGAGTATTTAGGGTCAAAAGATACGTCTAATAATGTGATT
>JAHFUF010000660.1 GCA_023265235.1 Blastocatellia bacterium | reverse complement strand
AGGAAACCAATATTTCTGCTGCCTTAGAATCTGTAAAATGGGCATCAGAGGTTATTGTAGTTGACTCTGAGAGTAGTGATAATACTGTAACTATAGCTCATCAATTTACTGACAAAGTAATTATTAAACCTTGGCTTGGGTTCGCGCTTCAAAAACAATTTGCTGCTGAACAAGCAACTAATGATTGGATCTTAAGCATTGATGCAGACGAGCGAGTCACTCCTACTTTGGCTGAGGAAATAAAAAAGGTTATTAAAGACTCAAATAATCAATATGATGGTTTTTATATTAGTCGTCAAAACTACTATCTTAACAAAGCTATTTATCATTCTGGTTGGGCACCAGATTATCAACTAAGGCTTTATAAAAAAGGAAAAGGCCAGTGGAAAGGTAGTTTTGTTCACGAGTCTGTTACTTTGAATGGTAAAGTAGGTAAACTTCAAGCAAAGCTAGATCATTATTCAATACAATCTTTAGCAGCACATCACGAACGCCTAAATCGCTATACAACATTAGCCGCAAATCAATTATGCTCTTGTGGTAAAAAAGTTAAAACAATAGACCTACTTGTCCGTCCGATAATGGCAATGTTTCGTAGCTATATTTGGCGTTTAGGCGTACTAGATGGGTTTGCAGGGATTATTATTGCTTATTTTGCTGCTTATTATGTTTTTCTCAAATATGCTAAAGCTTGGGAAATAAGACAAAAAGAAGCTAATCTCAATTAAGGAAATAATTATGAGTAATATTGGTAGCTATGAAAATACTTATCGTGAGTTTACTTGGGTTGTCCCAGAGTATTTTAATTTTGCTTTTGATGTCGTAGATAATTGGGCAAAAGATGCCAACAAACTAGCGATGCTTTGGGTTGGCGAAAATGGACAAACAGAAAAACTTACTTACCAATATTTTCAAACACGGTCTAACCAAGTAGCTAATACTTTAGAATCATTAGGGTTAAAAAAAGGTGATACTGTTTTACTGCTTATGTCCCGCCTTCCTGCTTGGTGGGAATTAGTTTTAGGGATGATCAAATTAGGGGTAGTTTTTATGCCTGCAACTACTCAACTTACTAGTAAAGATATTGTTTATCGTGTAGAAGCCTCACAAGCTTGCGCAGTAATTACAGATGAAGAAAACGCACTTAAATTTGATGCTATTAGAGAAAAACTACCACAAGTAAAAAATTTTCTCCTAGTAGGAGAAAAACAAAAAAATTGGCATTGCTATAGTGAGTTGATAGAAAAAGCTAGCACGGGTTTTAACCCACAGGAAAAGACTTATAAAGACGATCCTTTACTGCTTTACTTTACCAGTGGCACAACTGGCTACCCTAAAATGGTGTTACATACACATAGTAGTTACCCTATTGGGCATCAAGTGACTGGGCGTTATTGGCTAGATTTAGAGTCGAGTGATTTACATTGGAACCTCTCTGACACTGGATGGGCAAAGGCTGCTTGGAGTAGCTTGTTTGGCCCTTGGAACACAGGAGCTACTCTTTTTGTTCATAATAGTAAAGGGAAGTTTGATCCAGAATTGACATTAGAGCTACTTAGTGAGCATAGAATTACTAGTTTTTGTGCTCCTCCTACTGCTTATAGAATGTTAGTAGGGTTAGACTTACAAAACTATAACCTAGGAAGCTTGCGTAGCTGTGTAAGTCCTGGTGAACCATTAAACCCAGAAGTTATTGATATTTGGCAAGAAAAGTCTGGAATGTTGATTCGTGAAGGCTATGGACAAACTGAAACTTGTTTACTTGTTGGTACTTTTCCAGAAATGGTAGTAAAAAAAGGTTCTATGGGAAAACCTGCTCCTGGTTTTGTAGTGAATATTATTGATGGACACGGTAATATTGCTGTCGATCATCAGGAAGGTGATATTGGAGTAAGAATTAAACCTATTCGTCCAGTAGGAGTATTTCAAGAATATTGGCAAGATGCTCAAGCTACAGCAAATAGTATTCGTGGTGATTGGTATATAACAGGGGATCGTGGTTTTCGTGACAAGGATGGTTATTTATGGTTTGTTGGTCGTGCAGATGATGTAATTATTAGCGCAGGTTATCGTATTGGGCCTTTTGAGGTAGAAAGTGCTTTAATTGAACATCCTAGCGTGCTAGAAGCTGCCGTAGTTGGCAAGGCAGATAATGCAAGGGGCCAAATTGTTAAAGCCTATGTAATCTTAAAACCAGGTACTCAAAAAACACCAGAATTAGCTAGTAGTTTACAGGATTTTGTTAAGCAAATTACTGCTCCGTATAAATACCCGCGAGAAATAGAATTTGTTGATGAACTACCAAAGACCATTAGTGGCAAAATTCGCCGTATTGAGCTAAGAGAACGGGCTAATAAAAGCTTTTAATTTTTTATACTTTTGTATATTATTAGGGGAAATTTTAAACTCAAAATTACGAAAGGCAAGACTAATGACAGACCGTGAATTGTTAGAATTAATCTTAAAGGAAATAACAGAATTAAAAAAAGGGCAGGCTAGGTTAGAGACTGAAGTAGCAGAATTAAAAAAAGGGCAGGCTAGGTTAGAGACTGAAGTAGCAGAATTAAAAAAAGGGCAGGCTAGGTTAGAGGCTAAACAAGATAAGTTAGAGGTTAAACAAGAAGTACTTCAAAAACAATTAATAGAGAAAGTATCTGGATTAAAATTAGAAACAATGTTTATAGACGAAAAATTAGATAGGCTACTTAAGCAAGAAACAGAATTTAAAACTTACCGTAGGTCTAGTCAAGGGGTAATAACTGATTTGCAAGTTCGTCAAGAACATTTAGAAGAAGATGTTCGACAAATTAGGAAAGTATTAGAGTTAGATAAAGCAAGCTAGAATCAAAGACATTACTTATCTTTAGAAACTATAATCATTTAAGCATTTTTAAGTAGCCCTTGTGATAATTTACGCCAGCGTTTTAATTGACTACGACGATGATAAGGGGCCGTGTCAACTGCATCTATACAACGATTAAACATTTCCTTGGCCATATTATTTTCTTTTAAGTTCAACAAAGTTTTTCCATAGTAATAAAGCCCTTCAGCATCATAGGGGCGACGTTCAACATATTTTTCTAATGCTTGTCGAGCATCTTCATTCATCCCTGCTGCTTCATAAGTCGCGCCAATTTCACGCCAAGCTTCACTGTTAGAATGTTTTTCGTTTAGTAACACTACAGCATCAAAGTGGGAAATTGCTTCTTGCAACCGATTTTGTTCACGAGCAATTACACCTAGTTGGAAATGAGCATCAATTTCGCGTTTATCAATCTCTACAGCTTTCCTAAAACGACTAAGAGCTTCACTATATTGGCGGCGTTGTTGGTGAATTAGCCCTAATTGATAATGTGCTTCTGCATCTTGTGGGTTAATAGTACAAGCTTCTAGATAACGTCTAAAACTTTGACGTTGACGAAATGAGGTTGCTACATCCATTCCTACTGTGCCAATGTCT
>JAHFUF010000659.1 GCA_023265235.1 Blastocatellia bacterium | reverse complement strand
CAACAATTAGGGTAAGGATGCCAAACGTTTAGGTTTTAAACCCCAGCATTTAGGTTTAGAACCTCAGCAATTGGGGTAAGGATGCCAAACGTTTAGGTTTTAAACCCCAGCATTTAGGTTTAGAACCTCAGCAATTAGGGTAAGGATGCCAAACGTTCACGTTTTAAACCTCAACGTTTAGGTTTTAAACCCCAGCTATGTTAAATGTTGGTTGTAAAGAGGGCAGACACACAGGTTTGCCCCTAGAAATAATGTCAAGCATAGTTTTGACTCAGTAAATCTTACTTTCTACTAATACTCCATGCTAATATGGCCTTGTAAGCTAATCATCTCTACCCTATCCATTATTATTAATTCATTTATGAGCGCATTAAAAACTTGGCAAGACAAAAAGCTTTATTTAGAAGAGCAATTGGCTATCACGGCTGATCATGCTCAAAAGTTTGCTTTACGCAAGCAAATTGAAGAATGTGAAAGCGAGATCCTTAGGCTACAATCATCGCCGCCAAAACCAAAACTGCCGCCTAGTACACCATTACCTCCAGAGCCTCCAGGGAGTTCATATACGCTAGAGTGGTATATTAATAGAGAAGAAGAGGAAGCCAGAGCAATAGATAAATTAAGGTACAATAGCTCATCTGTGGCTATTTGTGGCCCTCGAAGATTTGGAAAATCAACTTTTTTAGAATATCTTTTGGAACGGGTTATGAAAGATAAACCTCAAAATAATCGGCCTATCAGAGTGGAGATGACCAAGTTTTATGAGGCAAATATAAGCTCATTAGATGATGTGCTGAAAGAGTTAGCGGATATTCTTGTGAACTCTGTCAAAGGTAAAAAAGATTGGATTTCAACCTGTTGGGTGGCAAATAATCCAACAACCAATATAGAAAAACTAATGGAAGACTATATTTTTCCACGTGCTGAAGATGAGTTACTTTTTTTAGTAATAGAAAAGACAGACATGGCAGAGGATTGGAGGGCTAAAGAAGCTTTCTTTGGTATGTTGCGAAGTTGGTTAGAAAAACCACATGAACCTTGGCAAAAGTTAAGGTTAATATTTACCCTTTCTATCTCACCTTCAGAACTAATTCCAGATCATAACCAATCCCCATTTAGTAATTGTGAAATAATACGTTTGAAAGACCTTGACCAAGACCAAATACAAAACGTAGCAGAAAAATATGGGCTAGTTTGGTCAGAAACTCAGTTTAAACAAATTACAGACTTGGTTGGAGGGCATCCTTTTTTAGTACGGTTGATAATGTATCAGGCTAAAAGGTTTAATAAAAAGTTAGAAGACTTACTAGATCCAGACCATTCCATTTTTGAAAACCATTTAGAGCTTTTTGATTCTATACTCAACAGAGATAAAGCTTTGCAAAAGGAATTGGAGTTATTCAAAAATGGGGTGACTAGGGCTGCGTCTAATTCTGATATTTGTAAACGATTGGTAAACCTAGGGCTACTTAAAAAGGTTAGAAATAAGTATTGTTTGAGCTATCCTATCTATGAAAAGCTGATTGACTGAACCACAACAGAGGGGGTAAATCAAATCTATGCACTATCAATCAGGCGGCGCGCTCAATCCAGAAGCATTTTATGTAAAGCGCGCTGTTGATAAAGAATTGCCCGAAGCCTTATTAAATGGCGAGTTTTGTTTTGTTTTAGCCCCTAGGCAAGTAGGTAAAACTAGCTTAAAATTTCGTGCCTTTGAAATATTAAAAAACAACAACATTCAATGTGTAAATATTGATCTTCAATCAAAAGGAAAAATACACACTAACGCGATTTCATTCTATTCTAGCCTAATGGACGACATAGCATTAGCGTTAAAGCTGCAAGTCCATATTCCTACATATTTGTCAGATAATTCATCTTTTCCTGCAACACACTGTTGGTCAAAATTTCTAAAAGAAGAAGTCTTAGCTAAAATTGATACCCCTGTAGTCGTTTTTATTGACGAAATAGACTTGATAAAGTCACTTGAGTTTGCAGATAAAAGTTTTTTTAGCGATGACTTTTTCTTTTCTATTCGAGAAATGCATGAATTTCAAGGCAATCTTACACATAGAAAAGTAGTTTTTTGTCTTATTGGTGTAGCAACCCCTTTAGAGCTAATAAAAGATGATGAGCGAACGCCTTTTAACATAGGCAGATCAATAAATGTAGGTGATTTTTCTCTGGAAGAAATGCAAACGCTAAGGTCAGGCTTAGAAAAAACTGGCTTTAATTCAGAAAAATTGCTTGAAGCTGTTTATAGCTGGACAGATGGCAATCCTTTTATGAGCTTAAAACTTTGCTACCACCTAAGCTTCAAGTCAAAAAAAGCTAGCATTTCAGAAGAGGAGCAAGTTAATCAATTAGTTGAGGAGCTTTTCTTAAACAGCAATGACGATCCTAACCTTGCTTATGCAGAAAAGCGGTTTAAGCATCTACCAGAAGGAATTTGCGCTGAGTTTCTTTCTCGCTATGGGCATTTGTTACGTGGAGAGAAGCCTTTAATTAAGGTAAATGACCGGATTCAACCAGAATTAAGGCTATCTGGTCTTGCCTCTGAATGTAATATTGCTGGCGCCCGATGTCTTAAAATTCGTAACAAGATATTTGCTATAGTTTATGATGAAGACTGGGTTAAGGCTAAACAAGGGGATAGGTTTATTGCGGAATACTGCAAGCGGTGGCTTGATTCTGGTAAAAATAATGATTACCTATTACGTGGAGATTCACTAAAAAAGGCACTTTCTTGGGTTGAGGCTAATAATACTCCAACACAAGATGAGAATGAATTTTTGCTAGATTCCCAAGCTAATGAAAATGACTTAAAACAAAAAGAACTGGAAAAAGAACGCCAACATGCTGAAGAGCTACAAAAATTATTAGATGAGCTTACTATTGCTAAGAGTAAAGCTGAAGAGAATGAAGAAAAAGCAGTAAATAGCCAAATATTACTTTTTCAGGAACAAGCGCGAACGTCGCTACTAAATAATGAGCCACTCATTTCAACCTTATATGCCAGTCAAGCTTACCAAGTTGCAGAAGATAAAAACTGGGTTAATAAATATGCTGCACTACGATTTTTACTTACCCAAGCTATGCTTAAATCTGTCGAGCCTTACTTATTAACGCTAAATCATTATGCTAGCGTTAATTCAGCAAGATTCTCGACAGATAACCAAAGTATAGTTACTGCTAGTTGGGACAACACAGCCAAAATATGGGATAGAAAAGGAAACCTACTCGCAACACTAAATCATCAGGGTAGCGTTAATTCAGCGAGATTCTCAGCAGATAACCAAAGTATAGTTACAGTAAGTGAGGATAAAACAGCAAAAGTATGGGATAGAAAAGGAAACCTACTCGCAACACTAAATCATCAGGGTAGCGTTAATTCAGCGAGATTCTCAGCAGATAACCAAAGTATAGTTACAGCAAGCTATGATGGCACAGCAAAAGTATGGGA
>JAHFUF010000658.1 GCA_023265235.1 Blastocatellia bacterium | reverse complement strand
TAACTAATTATTTACCTTTAAGTAATAATTAGCCAAGAATAAGTACTATCGAATTTTGATTAATTTTCTACTAACTTCTTTAATAGTAGTATTTTGCTGATTATTAGAAACTTGGTCAGCTTGATTATTCTGTGCAGGAAAATGTAGAACATTTCTATCTTGATAATAGGCTTTATAAATAATCTTGAGTAATCTATCAGTAGCAGCAAGTAAGACAGTTTTATCTCGTTCACGTTTGGCAAGCTCAGCAATGGTAGCCTCTATAACACTTCTATTTAGATGTGTAACCTTACACATCTCCAATGTTCTAGCCCACATGATTGTTTCACTCAAAGCAATAGGCTTTTCAAATCCAACTAGCTTCTTTGCCCAATAAGTAAATGCTACTACATCTCTAATTACTTGTTTAGGCAGCTTAGGCGCACATTGTTCTAAGATACAGTACTGTCTACCTGGCTCTGGTTCTGGCAAATAGATATATCTTCCACGTCTTAGTACTGGATGAGACAGAGATTCTTTTAACCCTCCACGTCCTGCATTACTTGTTATAACCACATGAGGTCGTTTTCCTGACTTTGGAGTAAGCCTACTATTTAATTCTGGGATTGTTATTGCTGCTTCTTCTAGAAACTCCAGTAACAGCCCTTCAAATGCCTCTTCTGATGGGATCTTATCAAGTTCATCAATTAGTACAATTACATTTGAGTCTTCATCCTCTAGTGATTGGCCTAGTAACCCTAATAGCATTGCATTCTTTTGATAAATAACTTTATTAACATCTTCTCCTAATAGGTTATTTTTAGCTGCTTCTTGGACTAGTACGCCTTGTACGTTTCTATCCCAATCATAGAGAGCCTCAGCTTTACCAATTGATTTGTAGCACTGCAACCGATAAAACGCCACTCCCATCATCTCAGCAATACGTTTAGCCAGTGATGTTTTACCACCGCCTGGTGGCCCCTCTAGAATTAATGGCCCCTGACGATCATCCCACCAGTTTGCTATTGTTAGTGCTGTTTCTGGTTCTACATAGTGGTCTACCATTTCTAAATGCTTCATCCACCATATTACATCATTTCGCCGTAGCATATCTTTTGGTACTGTTTTTATATTATCTGACGTATTTTTCATAAATACCTCTAAATACTTTAAATATCCCTAATACTCATAAATACTTGTAAGAAACAGGATCTTAAGGTTTACTTAACAACACTAGCAGTTTCAGAAACTCCAATAGCCTTAAGCTTTTTTATTCTAATAAGTGTTGGTAACATAACTGCTCCAGTATCATTAAATAATTCTTCAGAAACACCCTCAACACGAAAGTTTAATCCTAAACGAGTTTTCCAAGCATTAACCTCTTCAACAGAGCCATTAGTAATAGCAATAATTTGTTCTAAATTAGTTTTTTGATTAAGCCCTAAAGCTATTTCATCACAATCACCACATCTAATTGAAACACAAGCTATTACATATTCGCCTTTATTAAGCTTAAGCTTCTTAAATAGCTTTTCTCGCTGTTTATCATTGCTAGCTAGAAGGGTGTCTATAGGCTGCCACTGAGCTTCAACCAAGGTATTTTTATCTCTACCTTCAACATTAGCGTTTGCTTCTATGTCTTGGCTTTTAGCAGCTTCAATATTACTTTTATACTTTTTAGTTGGAAGAGTGACTATATTAGGTTTTAATTCAGAAAACATAGTTTTTACTTCCTCTCTAGCAAAAGTCCTATAAATCAAATTCATTGCTATTAGAACTACTATAAAAAAAACAACACTAGTAAATATTTTTTCTCTACCTTTTATCAAATTAATAGTTTTACTATTTACAAGATTATTTCTTTTTTCTTTTATCCAGGTTAATAAACTATTTTTATCAATATTAACTGTGTCATTTTTTAACATAGTAGCCCTCTAACTAGCGTATTTATAAAGACTATAAAGATATGAATTATTTTTTTAACTTACTTGTATCTTTAGATTCTTTACCTTTTAAGTGACGTTCTTTATCTAATTCTATTTCACGAAACACTAGATCTCTAAGATATTCTTCAATAGAATCATAGTCATTATAAAAAGCAGCAGCCTCTATTTTCTTTAACTCTTTTTTTGAAACACCAAGATTAATAACTGGTTCTTCATAACCAAATCCATTTTTATTGCCTACTTGACCTACTTGATTGACTATTTGGCTAGCTACTTCATCCACCATTTGTTGGTTTTCCATTAAGTCTGTATTCATAGTTTTAACTTCTCTCCTTCTTTTTCTTTCTAAAATTAAATTTTCTTTTTGCTTAAAACTTGTTTTTAACTCGTCTAAAAATATTTCCATCACTACTAGCAGCAAGTAAGCCAGTACTGCTTAGCTTTAGAGCAACAATAGAAGTAACACCTTTAGGTAATCGGTCATATTGCCAAGCCTCTCCATCAAAACCATCAATGTCACTGCTAGTACTACTAATAACACTACTGACAATAAAGCCATCTACCCCACTAAGCTTTCCACCTCCAGCGAGTAACACCTTATCTGTTACTAATACACTACTGAGCATTACCCCTTTATCTAGTCCTTTTACTTCTATCCAGTTATTATTATTAGACTCAATATTAGATTCCCTAATCAACAATTGCCCATTAACCCCACCTACTAGGAGCTTATCCCCTGTTTTTGAACTAGCAATAGAATAAAAAGATAAATTAGTTTTTGGCGATTGACTAAGATTTGGAGTAATATTTGGACTAAGATTTGGAGTAATATTTGGACTAAGAGTTGGAGTAATATTTTGCCAACTCTTACCATTGTCATTAGAAACAGCTACTAAAGCATTTTCTCCTGTTACCCAAAGCTTATTTTCACTTCTAGTTATTCCATACAAAGAAAAGGCTGCCCAATCAGGTAGATAGTTAAATTGCCACTTATTTAACTGATTATCAAATGTGCTAATTAGTCCACCACCGCCTACAGCAACATCTCCATCACTATCTGTTGCTAATATTCCTCCACAGTCCTTGCAAACAGTTCTTTGCCATTTACCATTACTACTTTCTCTATAAATAGCTGTGTAAGATGAATCGTCTACTGATGTTCCTACCGTTACTCTACCATTACTACTTATACCAATAGCGTTAACAAGTTCTCCTGGGTTAATAGGTATAACACCACTACTATTCCAATTCTCACCACCATCTGTTGATTTAATCAGAGCACCTTCTAAACTAATTGCTGCTCCATATTGGCCGCTATCATCAAAGTTCATTGCTACTATGTCTGAGATTGCTACACTACTGATCTTTGCCCAAGCACTATCTCCAATCCTATTTATCACTTTGGCTGGTTTATTTTTTATTGGTTCTACTTTCTTTGAGAAAAAAATAGCTTTTGCTGCTACTACCAATAAAATAACAGTTATTAGTATTGATAAACCTTTCTTTGTTCTCTGACCTATTTCTATTCGCCATATTCTGGCC
>JAHFUF010000657.1 GCA_023265235.1 Blastocatellia bacterium | reverse complement strand
AATTGGGTAGCGATTTCATCCTTAGCCGATCGATAGACTGGAACAAGTTCATAAATTGGCTGAGGCGAAATAACTACGCCTGCTGCATGTAAAGAAGCATGGCGAGCGCAACCCTCTACACGTTTAGCCAAATCAATTAATTTAGCTATCTGTTCACTGCTATCAATTGCTTTTTTTAAGTCTGGTACTTGTTTGATGGCATCATCAATTGAGACATTGCGACCACGCACAGGAGGGGGAATCATCTTAGCGATTTTTTCTACTTCATTATAAGGGATTTCCAAAACTCGCCCAATGTCTTTAATAGCAGCTTTTGAAGCCATTGTCCCAAACGTAATGATTTGTGAAACATTTTGTTGTCCATAAAACTCACTAACATATTTGATTACTGCTGCTCGACCACGAACACAAAAATCAATATCAATATCTGGCATTGAAACCCGTTCAGGGTTAAGAAACCGTTCAAACATTAGCTCATATTCGATTGGATCAACGTCTGTAATGTATAAAGAGTAAGCAACCAAACTACCTGCGGCAGAACCTCTACCGGGTCCAACAGGAATATTTTGTTGTTTAGCAAATTTAATAAAATCCCAAACAATTAAAAAATACCCTGCAAAACCCATTTTCTTAATTGTTTCTATTTCTAGTTTAAGTCGTTCTTCATAACGCTCTAAGCTATATCTAAGCTTACCTTGAGAAGCAATTTTTTTAAGTAGTTTTAGTCGTTCTTGATAACCATCCCACACTATTTTTTCAAAATAAGTGTCAATTGTATAGCCATCAGGAACAGGATAAATTGGTAAATAGTTTTTGCCTTTTGGCATCTCAAGATTACACTTATCAGCAACCTCCATAGTTCTTCTTAGTACATCTGGGAGTTCAGCACCAAAAACACCCCACATTTCTTCCGCGCTACGCACATAATGCATAGGGCTGTAATGCATTCGTTTTTCGTCTTTAACAAAGCGTCCTGTCTGTAAACAAATCAACGCATCATGGGCTTCGTGATCGTCTGCGGTCAAAAAATGGCAATCATTAGTAGCAACTAGTGGAATTTCCGTCTTTTTGGATAGCTCAACCAAAGGGCCATTTATTTTATGTTGTAGGTCTATGCCTTGATCTTGAATTTCTAAATAGTAATTCCCCTTACCCATTATATCTTGGAACTCTAAAGAAGCTTTTGCAGCTTCATCAAACTTGCCACTTAACAATAAAGCTTGAGGAACACCACTTAAGCAAGCAGAAAGGGCTATTAAGCCTTCACTATGAGTAGCTAAAAGCTCTCTGTCAATACGCGGTTTATAATAATAGCCTTCAGTATAAGCAAGCGATGAGAGTTTTACTAGGTTGTGATATCCTGTTAAGTCTTTTGCTAAGAGTATTAAGTGGTTAATTCCTTTTTCACCATCATGCCCCATACCAGGAGCATCTGCAGTAGTTTTATCATGGCGTGATTTACGAGCAATATAAGCCTCCATACCAATAATAGGCTTAATATTGCTAGATTTCATTGTGTTATAAAATGAAATTGCTCCAAATAAATTTCCATGGTCGGTTATAGCTACAGCAGGCATTTCTAATTCGGTAAGTCTTTTAGCTAAAGGGCTATGTTGGATTGCTCCATCAAGTAAACTATAGTCTGTATGTAAATGTAAGTGACAATATTGCGGCTTTATTGCAGACATAACTAAACCTTATGATTTTGTAAGATGAATTTTGATTTAAGTAAGCTAAGAAAGCTAAAAATCTAGCCTACAGCTTAAAGTGGCAGATCATAGCACGCTTAAACAATAAAATCTACCTTGCAAAAACTACTATATGTAGTACATAACAATTTTAACAAAACTATATATAGAGGTTTTATTTTATGGATTTTTTAAGCTATCACAAAATAATGTCTTACAGATTTCTTACTCAAATTTGTGAGAAATATAAGATAGAGTCAAACAAGCCTTAGCAAGCAAATAATATTTTAAAGTATGGTAAAAGCCCTATTTACTTACGACGAAAATAATTTAAATCATATTCTGTTGTCCAAGTGTCACCATTATCATTAGAAATTTGTCCATGCTGTCTTACTTGGTCTGTGGAAACTGGATAAAAAGTTAATTTACGTAATACTTTTTTCCCGTCTAATGTAGTATTTTCAGCTTGAAACTGCATTGAGTTATCTTTGTAATCACCTACAAAATTAATTACATTACCTTTATCATCTACCCAAGTTTGATACCATTTTTTGGTTTGATTATTATAAAAATTAAAGCTTTTACCTGTTCCACCACGAGAATCTGTCCAATTTTCTATTAAAGCACAATCTCCTACTACACATTGAATGGTGTTAGCGCCTGCTAAATTGCCATCTTGGGTTTTGACCTCCCATTCACCCGCCCAAAAGTCAAACTGTCTGGCTTCAGCCGTATAAATACAAGGGTGAGTCACTTTTTCTACCTTTTTTACTAATTCAACAAACCTAGCATCAGAATGCAAAGTAGCAAAATCTTTATCATTTTTAATCTGGTCTACTTGATTAAACCCTTTTGCTATTGCTGTTTCAAGCCATTCACAAGCTTTATCTTTGTTACCTAATTTAGCATAAGCACAGGCCAAGTTATACATTACTACTGGATTATTACCTATTTCTATAGATTTGCTGTAACATTCCACGGCTTTTTCATGTTGACCTAAAGAATGGTAGCTAAAGCCTAATCGATACCAAGCACGACCGTCTTTAGGATCTAGATTAGTAATATTTAAGTAAGCCTGAATTGCTGCTTGCCAATCTTGTTTTTGAAAATGCTGGTTTGCTGTTTCAATCAAGGCTTGTTTAGATTCTAAGCCATTTGTATTAACAATTTGTGTATTAGTTTGTGCTGCTACTTCAAGAAAAGTCACCCCTACCATTAAACAGATAGCTAATACAAAATAACCAAAATACACTACTTTATCAGACTTACCATTTTTCATTATTGTTTCTCCCAAATAGAATATTTTTTTAACAAAATGCAAGCCTTAGACCAATTATTTTCTTTAGCCAACTAATTGAATAAATTTATGTTATAGCTATTACTAAGTCAAAGTGCTAACACTTTGTGTTCTATTTTGGGATCAAATTGTTTTAGAATTGGGACTAGATACATAATCTAATCAAAAAGTTTAATTACCTACTAAACATTGTCTATGAATGAAAAATTAAAAAAGATATTGTTTCGAGAAAAGAAAAGCGACTTAGACCTACAAGCAGAAATACCTAAAGCATCTGAAAACCAGCTTTATGGCTGCCCCACTTTTCTATGTAGTAGGTATAGTAACTGGTGTAATACTTGATATTACTAAGAAAAACCCTGCTGATCGTCCTAATAGAAACAAAGTAAAATTGTCAAGATTGGATTAATTATAGTAGCAAAGTAAAAAATTGGAAAAAATAAAATCTCCCAAGCTATACACAATACTGATGAATATTTAGCC
>JAHFUF010000656.1 GCA_023265235.1 Blastocatellia bacterium | reverse complement strand
CACATCGCCGAGATCGAGAACATTTGCACTGGGAGGGCACATTTCGAGATTATTTTGAACTTGTGTCTGCTAATCCAAGCCTAGCACAACTTTCCCACGCTAGGGTGTGTGAAATGCTCTTAAGCCATGGCGTAGAACGCACTAATGAAGGTGCTCGTGATGAAATTGCTCGCTATAACTTTTTTAGCAAAGATTTATATGGCATTGAAGAACCAATTACTCGCTTAGTAGAATACTTTAAGTCTGCTGCTCAGCGGTTGGAAGTAAGAAAGCGTATTCTACTATTAATGGGGCCTGTTGGTGGTGGTAAAAGCACAATTGTTACTTTGCTTAAGCGAGGAATGGAGGTTTGGACTTCTACAGAAAAAGGAGCTGTTTATGCGATCAAAGATTGTCCAATGCAAGAAGAGCCTTTGCATTTAGTGCCAGAAACTTTGCGACCAGAAATAGAAAAACGCTATGGTATTTATATTGAAGGTGATCTTTGTCCGCAATGTAGATATAACTTGGAGCATGTTTATAATGGTAGACATGAAGACATGCTAGTAAAACGAATTATTTTTTCAGAAAAAGATCGTATTGGAATAGGAACATTTGCTCCTTCTGATCCAAAATCTCAAGATATTACAGAACTAACAGGTTCTATAGACCTCTCTACCATTGGTGAAATTGGTGTTGAATCAGATCCAAGGGCATATCGCTTTGATGGGGAACTAAATATTGCTAATCGTGGGTTGATGGAATTTGTGGAAATGTTAAAGGTGGACGAAAAGTTTCTTTACTCATTGCTTACTTTGTCCCAAGAACAATCTATCAAAACAGGGCGTTTTGCAATGATTTACGCTGATGAAGTGATAGTTTCTCATACCAATGAAAATGAATATAGGACTTTTGTTGGAAATAAAAAGAGTGAGGCATTACAAGATCGTATCATCATGATCAAAGTACCTTACAATCTAAAAATTTCAGAAGAAGAACGTATTTATAAAAAGCTTTTAGAACAATCTAGTGTGCTAAGAAATGTACATATTGCTCCTAATACCTTGAAAGTTGCAGCAATGTTTGCGGTAATGACTAGGTTAGAAACCCCTAAGCGCACCAATGTTGATATTGTTAAAAAGATGAAGCTTTATGATGGTGAGGATATTGACGGGTTTAAGACCAAAGATGTGAGGGAGTTAAGAGAAGAAGCACAACGTGAAGGAATGGATGGTATTAGTCCACGTTATATCATCAACCGTCTTTCAGGTGCTCTAGTCAGAGATGGTGTTAAATGTATTAATCCTATTGATTCACTTCGAGCAATTAAAGACGGGTTTGAACAACATACAGGGATAAATGCTGAAGAGCGAGAACGCTATATGAACCTTATTTCTGTAGCTCGTAAGGAATATGATGAACTAGCGAAAGTTGAAGTACAAAGGGCGTTTGTTTATTCATTTGAAGAAATGGCAAAATCCTTATGTAATAACTACTTAGACAATGTAGAGGCTTATTGTAATAAGGAAAAAATCAAAGATCCAATCACGGAAGAAGAGCTTGATCCAGATGAAAAATTAATGCGTTCTATTGAAGAACAAATTGGTATTTCTGAAAATGCTAAAAATACTTTTAGACAAGAAATATTAATTAGAATATCGTCTTATGCTCGAAAAGGAAAAGCCTTTGAATACAACTCACACGAACGATTAAAAGAAGCAATTGAAAAGAAAATTTTTGCAGACTTAAAAGATGTCGTAAAAATTACTACCTCTGTAAAAACACCAGACGTTGATCAACTCAGGCGTATCAATGAAGTGATAGCAAGATTAGAGAGAGAGCATGGCTATTGTACTTCTTGTGCTAATGAACTGCTTACTTATGTTGGTACTTTATTATCGCGTTAATGGGTAGGTTTAAATAACAACATTTTTAGGTCCGCAATTGTTTAAAGACAAAGGCGGGCCTAAAATTTTGTTTACATTACTGGGTTGTTTGGAGGAAGATTTATGATATTAACTAAAAGGCAAATTTTTCCACAAAATCTTAAGCAATTGACAAGATATTCTGGCATAGTTGCAGCAGCTATGGGGGTTGCTGCTGTAGGGTTTACAGCACAACATATGCGGCGACCTAGGGACTTAAGATGGTTAGACCATGTGCATGTTTTACCTCATCCAACTACTAGTAATTTTCGTGTTGTTGATGGAACAAGAATTCATTATCAAGAACAATTTATTGACCGTAGTAGCGAAGTAGTAATTTTATTACATGGTTTTTGTTCTTCTACTTATACTTGGAAAGATTGTTTTACTCCTTTAGTAGAAGCAGGTTATAGGGTAATCGCTCCAGACTTAAAAGGATTTGGCTTTAGTGAAAAGCCTCTAGATAAGCGTTATAACATTAAAGATCAAGTTAATATAATAATTCGATTAATGGATAGTTTAGGAATTAAACAAGCTACTTTTGTAGGAAACTCTTATGGTGGGGCTATTTCAATGGCTTGTGCTTTAAGGCATCCTGAAAGAGTTAAAAAGCTGGTTTTACTGGCTCCTGCCCATAATAACGCTATACTTTCAAAACGATTAAAAAATAGTCAATGGATAATAAATAGTGGTGGAGGAGATTTATTAGTTCCTTTATTCTTAGGCTCCCCTAATGTATTACGCTACTATATGAACAAGATGTTTTATGACAAATCTTTATTAACCTTAGATAGATACCACGCCTATCTAAGGCCACTAACAACAGCTAATTGTCAAATGGCAGCAATTACTACTATACGTCAATGGCAGTTAGAGTGGATAGCAGAAGAAATGAGTTCAATTGATTTCCCAACTTTAATAATTTGGGGGGAACAAGATTGGGCTTTACCTGTAGAATGGGGAGCAGAAATTCATTTTGCTATTGCTAAGTCTGAGTTTATTGTTATTCCTAATTGTGGTCATTTACCTCAAGAGGAACTTCCACATGATACTTGTAAGTTAATTCTTGATTTTTGCAGTCAGGTAAATAGCTAAAGCAATGTTTAGAGCATTTAGAGGTGAATTATGAGTGTACAAAGAAACGATTGGAGCTTACAACGTAAAGGAATTATTGATCAAGAACGTCACAAAGAACGTGTTCGTGATGCTATTAAGAAAAATTTAGGCTCAATTGTTTCTAATGAGTCAATAATTCTTTCTGATGGAAAAAAGACTGTAAAAGTACCAATGCGATCACTTGATGAATACAAATTTCGATATGATCATCAGAAAAAAAAACAAGTAGGGCAGGGTGATGGTAATAGTAAAGTTGGAGACGTAATTGCTCGTGAGGGTAATCAACAGGGCCAAGGTCAAGGTAAAGGTCAAGCAGGTAATACAGGTGGTCAAGATGTTTATGAAACAGAAATAGATATTGATGAAATTGCTGCGCTCATTTTTGAAGACTTGCAACTTCCCTACTTGAAAGAAAAAGCTAAACAAGAAGTTCCTTCAACAACAACTA
>JAHFUF010000655.1 GCA_023265235.1 Blastocatellia bacterium | reverse complement strand
CAGTGTTCTAGATATTTTAGATAGCAAAGCTAAATTTTCTAACAATATGAAAAAAGAAGCCTTTTATCAACAAATGGCTAATAATGGTATTGAGTTAAAAAAGAACTTCCAAGTAGTATCTCAAGTCTATTATCAAGTTGGAGAAGCACTAGCAGAACTAACACTGTCAGACCAAATGCTAGAAGAAACAACTAGTTATCAGATTCACCCAACAATGCTAGATGCTTGTTTTCAAATCTTGACTGTAACCCTTTCACATGTAGAATCTGATTACGAAGAAGCCCCAACTTATGTACCTATTGGTATAGGGCAATTTAACCTATATAGACCTATAGAGAAAATGGCTTGGTGTAAAATAAAACTTAATAGAATTGACTTATCTCAAGACTCAATACAAGCAGACATTTGGCTTTATGACAAACAAGGCAATAAATTATTAGAAATTTCTCAGCTACAAGTACAGGCAATAGACAAACAGACCTTAGTTGCCGATGGTGATTGGTATTATGAAATAGCATGGAGGCAACAAGCTCAAGATACTTTAGAAAAAGTAAGTAATACAAACTGGATAGTTTTTACTCAAAATAATGAAATTAGCCAAGAAATTATTAAACATTTAACAGGGAATATAATTAAAGTTATCGCAGGTTCTTCCTATCAAGCCAATGGACAAACCTATCAAATTAACCCTAATGAAGTAACAGATTTTCATCAGCTCTGCAAAGCTCTAGCTGATTTTCAACCACAACATATTTTATATTTATGGGGTATTACTAGCACACAAACTCCTACAAGTGAAACCTTGGAGGCATCATATAGCCTAGGTTGTATTAGTTTGGTGTACTTAATCCAAGCCTTAAACAAGTCTGACTGGCAAGTAAAACTATCTATTATTACTAATGCAACCCAAGCAATAGAAAACACCAATTTTGCTATTGAACAGTCTCCTATCTGGGGGCTAGCACGTTGTATCGCTTTAGAACATCCAGAACTAAGCTCTCAGATTATTGATTTAAGTTACAAACCAAACCAAGATGAATTTGAGCTATTAGCTAAAAGGCTACAAGCTGATAGCAAAGAAAACCTTATTGTTCTAAGAAATAATCAATATTATGTTGCTCGACTAGTACCTGTAAAATTTACTCATACCTTAGACAGTGCAATATTTTCTGTTAATAACACTTATTTAATTGTTGGTGTTGGAGGAATTGGTTTAGAACTAGCTAGTTGGTTAGTAAGCAATGGGGTAAAGCATTTGGCACTACTTCATCGTAGCCCGTTGTCTGAAAACACCCAATATGTAATCAATTCTCTAAAAGATTTAGGAACAGAAATCAAAGCGATAGAAGTAGATATTGCTAACTATGAACAGCTTAGCGAATGTTTTGAGCAAATCACATCAACAATGCCACCATTAAAAGGGATTTTCCAAACAGCAGGAGTTCTAGACGATGGAATAATATTACAACAAAACTCAAACCGTTTTATGCAAGTAATGCGACCTAAGATAATAGGTAGCTGGAACTTGCATTTGTTAAGCTTACCAATAGATTTAGACCTTTTTGTTTTGTTTTCTTCTGCTGCTGCAACATTAGGAGCAAGTGGACAAGCTAATTATGCTGCAAGTAATACATTTTTAGACACTTTAGCCCATTATCGACGAAGTTTAGACAAGCCTGGAGTAAGTATTAATTGGGGGCCTTGGGCAAAAGTAGGAATGGCAGCTAGAACAGCTAAGAACAAAGAAAATATGTTAGCAGGAGTAAAAAGTATTGCTCCTAAACAAGCCTTAGCAACATTAAAACATATACTAGAACAAGATATTATTCAGATAGGGATTTTCTCAATTAATTTACGTCAATGGCAAAAGTTTTACCCTAAATGGGCTAAACTGCCTATGTTTGAAGAGCTTATACAAAAAGACATTGGCAAAGCAAAAGAAGATGATTTTCGTAAAACCCTACTTGGGTTAGAATTAGGACAAGCTCGTCAACAAGCTTTAGAAAGCTATATTGTTAAGCATATAGCACAAATACTGCGCTTATCTGAAGAAAAAGTAGATGTTAACAAAGCATTTCAAGACTTAGGGGTTGATTCCCTACTAGCACTAGAGATTAGAAACCAGTTGGAAGAAAACCTTTCTATCACCCTACCAGCTACATTAATTTGGCTTTGTCCAAATATTACAGCACTTGTGCCTTATGTAGCGCAAAAAATGGACATAGAGCTAGGTTATTCTAAGGCACTAGAACCAGTAACAAATACAAATGAAGAATTACAAAATACTATTGCCAAAGTAGAACAAATGTCTGACTTAGAAGCAGAAGCTTTATTATTAGAAGAACTTAACGAGATTGGTTTTTAATTAAACTTAGGTAAGTTTAATTATTTTTATTATCTTTTGCCGTAAGCTAGAACTTGCTTGATGTTGGTCAAGGTTGGTCAAGGAGGATTTATGAGTGCTTTCAAAGGTAAGATAGTTGTAATAACTGGTGCTGGTGCTGGTATTGGAAAAGCTCTTTGCGAGCAATTAGCTCAACAAGGTGCAACTGTTATTGCTACAGATATAAATATGAATGACTGCCAAGCGGTTGTTGACAACATAAATAAGAATTCTAGCAATGCTCAAGCATTAAAGCTTGATGTAAGCAATGCTCAAGAGGTACAAAACCTAATTGATAAAGTGGTTAATGACTATAAAAATATTGACTACATTTTTAATAATGCTGGATTTGGGATGGCTTCAGAAGTGCAAGATATGGAGTTACAACATTGGCAACGTATCATAGATGTAAACTTGTTTGGTGTCATTTATGGCACAACGGCTGCTTATAAAGCTATGATAAAGCAAGGGTTTGGGCATATTGTCAATATTGCATCGTTAGCAGGACTAGTTGGTTCACCCACTATGACCGCTTATGCTACTACCAAAAGTGCTGTAATTGGACTGTCAAATTCCTTGCGAGTTGAAGCTTCGCATTTTGGAATAAAGGTTAGTGTTGTTTGTCCTGGTTTTATCCAAACCAAGATTTTTGATTCTGCCGTTAATGTCAATATAACCAAAGAACGATTATTAAGTATAATTCCTTTTAAGTTGCTGACTGTGGATGATGCAGCTAGACGTATTCTCTCTGGTGTTACTGCTAATAAAGCAATTATTGTCTTTCCTTTTTACGCTAAATTTGCTTGGTGGCTAACTCGTTTTAGCCCTACGCTAATAGATTTACTTCACGCAAACACTGTGCGTCTTTTTCGACAAAATAAGTCTTAGATCCAAGCTTTTTAGAAAATATCAAAACTGTCACAATCATTACTAGATCTAGAAAAATAAAGAATTTAAAGCACTAGAAAGTGTTAAAACCCATATTCAAGAGGTTTGTTTTTGCTGGATGGAGTTTCTGTAAAGACTTGATAAATAAAGGGTAACCTACAAATCAGAAAAAGATAGAAGATCGGCCAACAATCTCTCATCATGGAA
>JAHFUF010000654.1 GCA_023265235.1 Blastocatellia bacterium | reverse complement strand
CTACCCTTAGAGATGGTTAAACACTTACCGCAGGGTTCAGAACTTGTGGAGCATTCTGAAGTGCCTATATATTCCTTCCTAACGTAGTCAGTCACTAACTCCTGACTTAGGCTAATCAACTAGGCTTGCCTCCCTCATTTCTGATTCTTGCAAGCCCCCACTTCAAAAAATTTATAAGATTTTTAAGTGGGGGTGGTTGACTATTAGCGAATATGCGTGATCTTAAAAATAGAGCGGTAGAGGTAGAACAATAATATTAAGATAAACATGAAACCTTGTTTGATGGCAATGATGATTTACTAGAATTTTGGATTTTAGGCTATGGAATGTGTAGATCTAAACTAGCTATGTATTTTTTTGCTGGGTAAATATAATTAAATATTCATGGGGGTTGCTACGCTAAACCATTAATTATAAACAAAAACTGTTCGCCTTTCTTAATAATTAAATGTGTAAACTCAATATTTGCTTTATTAATGAAGGGGTTGTGTTTTCCGTCAAGCTATTTTCATTATCTAAGAAGTTATTTATAGCAAAACTATTTTCTCTTTCACTGTTTTTGTTTCCTCCACCAAAGTTTTGCTCGCCACCAGAATCAAGGTTATTTTGAATCCCAAGTTGGTCGATAAATACTCCTGCTTGCTCTAGTGAATCACGCAGTTGTGATAAGCCACTAGATAAAGCTCCATATGCTTGATCAGAACTTACCGTTATATTTGTGCTTAAAACCCCTTTACTACTTCTAACCATTTTTATTTCTACTTTTCCTAACTCTTTAGGAAACAAAGTAAGTTGCAATGAAACTGGCTGTTTATCAGTAACATTCTTAGCACTAGTTAAGATTGCTGTAGAAACTTGACTTAAAACACCAACACCTTCTTTATTACTTGAGAATTTAACTCCATTTTCTATTGTCTCTAACTGTGTAGACGTAGTTTGTAGGTTGTCAATATTTTCAGATTTATATTCAACGTCCTTTTCTTTATTTTCTCTAAGTAAATTATTTTGTACAACTCCATTATTTTCAGTAACAAGCTTAAAAGAAACCTCTGTTGGGTTTATTGTTTGTTCTGCTAGCGGATGTTCTGTGCTAGAAACATTTGTTAGGTTATTTTTCAGGAAATTATCAGATAAATTTTTCTCAACATTATTAAGCTTTTTTATTACTTCTGTAAAAATAGGAGTTTCGCTTTTCTTTTTTGGAAGGCTAATAGCTTCTTGAGTTAGTGACTGTGCTGTTAACTGGGTATTTTGTGTAGCGTCCGATAATTCTATGGGCTTAGCAGGTTGATAAGACAAATTTACTATATCTTTACTAATTTCTTTGTTTGTTACTTCAGTAGAAAATGGTAAAGAATTGCCTACAGGAATATTTTGAGCATTTTGAACATTAGAGTTCTGTTCTTTTACTTTAGAGTTGTTTTCTGTCAACTTAAAGGTAATATCTTGTTGGGAATTGAATAGAGTATTTTCATTTGTAGTATTTATAGGGTTTGTAGTATTTGTAGCATTTGTAGCACTATTATTAGAGATAATATTAGCAGTATTTACTCTAATATCTGTAGCACTATTTATTGGCTGAAGAGATGGAGTTTCTACTGGTAGATTTTCTTTAGGCAAGGCTATTTCTTGGCCTTGAACAAATGTTTCATAAGTGTTTACATTGTTTGTTAGAAAGCTAATAGGTGTTAGGGAAGCTTTTGTTTCGTCTTTGTCTACAGTTTGAGATGTAATATTTTCTATTAAATTTTTATCTGCTTCCAAATCAACTGGGCTTGTTTCTACATTATTTGTGGTTGGTAAAACAAAAAAAGAAACTAATATTTGAGAAAACTCATCATCAGTTTTTTGAGAATCTGCTTGGTTATTAAAAGTATTAGTTTCTTGACCAACAGACATTGGAAAAAGGTTTGTTGCAATAAAAAAGTCTGCCATAACTATTTGCTCCTTCTAATAAAAGCAAACATTGCTAATTCATCAACAAAAAGTTGTTCTAAACGAGAAACTTCACTTAAGTAAACACTTAAGCAATTTTCACGTAGTTTATCAAGTATTTTAACTTTATTAGAAGCAGAGACTACTTCCTGACGCTTGACATTACAAAGATTGTTTAAGGTATTTATTTGTTGATTTAACTGTTTTTCCACTTCTATTAAGGAATTTATATATTGTGTTTGTAAAGATATTTCTTTAACCCCATTATCTGTAGTTAATGAAACATAATAGGCTTTAGTAGCCTTTTCTCTTTTTTCTATCAATAGTTCCAATTGATTTTTTAGACATTGGAGTTGGTTGTTAACTTCAGAAAGCTTGTTTTCAGCATTTTGTTGCTCAGCCATACGAACTTTGTGTAAAGATTGTAGACGAAAAGAGAAGCCTTTCATAAATTACCCTCCTATGGATAACTTGATCAATTGTGCTACAGACATTTCATAATTAATAGAATCGTCACGTTTTTGACAAAGGTAATTGATAATACGGTCATGATAAGCAATAGCCTTGTCTATTTTTGCATTACTACCTGCTTGATAAGCTCCTATTTTGATTAAGTCTTCGGCTTGTTCATAAGTAGCTAAGAGTTCACGTAGTGTAGAGGCTGCAACACGATGTTCATTACTAGTAACAGATGAAAACAATCGCGAAGCACTGTGCAAAATGTCTATACAAGGATAGTGATTACGTGCTGCTAAATTGCGAGACAGTACAATATGACCATCTAAAATTGAGCGTACAGAATCAGCAATAGGATCATTCATGTCATCGCCATCAACTAATACAGTATAAAAACCAGTAATTGAACCAGCATTAGAAAAATTTCCTGCTCTTTCCAAAAGACGTGGTAGTAGGGCAAAAACCGAAGGAGTATAGCCACGAGAAGAAGGAGGTTCACCTGTCGCTAGACCTATTTCACGTTGTGCCATAGCAAAACGTGTAACAGAATCCATAATTAATAGTACATTCGCCCCACAATCCTTGAAATATTCTGCAATGGCTGTGGCTGTTAAACTAGCACGAATTCTTAGTAGAGGAGACTCATCAGAAGTTGAGACTACTACAACAGAGCGAGCCATGCCTTCTGGCCCTAGTTCGTGTTCAATAAAACCCTTTACCTCACGGCCACGTTCACCAATTAGAGCAATAACATTAATATCAGCACTAGTATTTTTAGCCATCATACCTAAGAGAGTGGATTTCCCTACGCCAGAGCCTCCAAAAATACCCATTCTTTGGCCTGTACCAATAGTTAAAAGACCATCAATAGACCTTACACCTGTACTTAATGGAGCAGTAATTTGTTCTCTTTGCAATGGATTGGCTGGCTCACGGTGCAGTGGATAATAAGCTTCAGCATTAATTGGCGCGCCTTCGTCTAGTGGCCTACCTAAAGCGTCTATAACTCTACCTAGTAGAGCCGATCCAACACCAACTTCAGGCATTGTTCCACTGGAAATAATACGATCTCCCATCCTAACATTTGGCATACAG
>JAHFUF010000085.1:8851-11556 GCA_023265235.1 Blastocatellia bacterium | reverse complement strand
CTGTTTCATCTATTAATGAAAGATCACAAATACCTGGTAAATAGCTACCATCAAGATGTAGCAAACCTTCAATCTTGCTAATTGGTTCAGCAGGTTGTACTGAAACTACACGAGTTTTATGAGCCTCTTTTAACCTTCGACCAACACCCATAATAGTGCCTCCTGTTCCAATACCAGCAACAAAAGCATCTATAGTACCTGTCATTTGCTCTAAAATTTCTCGTCCAGTATGATGATAATGCGCTAGCACATTATCTTGATTTTCATTTTGATCAATATAAAAGTAATTGTCTCCACTAGCTGCAAGTTCTTTTGCTGCTTCAATATGACTGTGAGGGTTATCTTTGGATGTTAATACTAATTCTGCACCCCACATCCTCATCATTATGCGTCGTTCTACACTTTTAGACTCAGGCATAAAAATTTTGGTGCGATAGCCTTTTAGCGATCCTACCATTGAAAGAGAAATTCCTGTATTGCCACTTGAGGCTTCAATAATAGTTTTTCCTGGAGTAAGTTTACATGTACGTTCTGCTTCTTCAATCATATATTTGGCAATACGATCTTTTAGTGAGCCGCTAGGGTTCATCATTTCTAGCTTAGCAAATATTTTTACATTTGAACTCAGGCTAAAGCCCTTTAGCTCTACTAGAGGAGTATTGCCTATTAAATTAAGTAACTGCCCTTTATCCACTGTTTCCTCCAAAACAAAAATCTATGGCAACATAGCCACTAAATTATTAGAAGTTATTGTTATTAATGCCCTTTCAGCATCTTCTGTAACATTTATCTGTTGGCTACCAACGGTTTTATTACCAGTTTTTTGCTTCTTAGCTAATTCTATAGCACTAATAAACTCATTAGTAGCAGAGTACCAATCACCAACAAAAGCATATGCTCTTGCACCACAATAACGGACTAAGGGATTATCTTTTTTCTCCTCGTCTATTTCTTCATAATTAAGTAAGTTTTTCATTGTACGGAAAAAAACTTCATCCACGCCATTAGCGGTTTCTTTGTTATTTTTTTCATTGAATTTCTTTGTCTGCTTATTTTTCAAACTAGCAACATTATTAGCCTGTAAGAGTTCATTGCTTATAGTAAAAAGAGAATCACCATTAATAGTAGTAACAAGATTTTGTAAAGCTTCTGGACAACGCCCATCATATTGCTCAAAAGCCATATAATAATGCTTAAATGCTTCTTCTTTGTCCCCCATTTTGCTATAAGTGATAGCAATATTTTCATGTGCTAATGGGTAAACACCACCTCTTAAGCTTAGTGCTTCTTGATAGGTTTTTAATGCGTCCGCTAAAGTATTTACACTGTGTATAGTAAGAAAAATATAAGCATTTCCCATATCTAAATAAGCTTCAGCAAAGTTTGGTTTTTGTGTAGTAACTTGCTTATACTGTTTAATTGCTTCAAATTTACTTTCTTTACTATTGGCTTTACCAAGATATAACCGAGCTAAGTTATAACCAGCTAGAGGGTAATTATTATTTTGTTGTAAAACTGCGGTCTTAAAAGAGTCTATCGCTTTTTGATCTTCTCCTCTTGCCTCATAAATCAACCCTAAGTTGTTATAAGCTTCGGGGTATTTATTCTTACGCTTACTAATTGCTGTATTTATATTTTCTACTGCGCTTTCAAATTCACCTTCGTGGGCATAAGCAATTCCTAAATTATAGTAAACCTCTGCACTAGGAGATTTACTCTCGATTAAATTTTTATATTGTTTAATTGCCTCAGCGATATTACCGCTTCGGTAGAGTGCTACACCCAAATTAACCTGTGCTTCTTGATCTTTTTTGTCTTTATCTATGGCTGTCTTCAAAGTTTCTATTGCTACATCAAAGTCCTCTGCCTGAATATAAGCGTAACCTAGCCCAGCATAAGCACCAGCAAGATTAGGATTATCTTTAATAATTTGCTGATATTTACTAATTGCTTTATTAATTTCCCCGTTATCAACTAACTTGTCTGCTACAGCAAGTATTGCTTCTGGGCCAGTGTTAATGGCTCTACGCGTAGCTTGGGCAGTTGCCTCACCAACTTGTTGAACACCTAAAGCTTGACTACGCTCCACACCAGGCCGAGAAACGGCTGATACCCCTGGACGAGATAAACTAACTCCTGTAGGCAAACCTATTGCACCTCCAACCCCTGGTCGACTTAATCCAGAAATAGCTACCCCTGGCCTACTTTGCGAACTTGATGTAGTTGTAGAAGGATTGCTAGGAACGCCTGGACGAGATTGCCCAGAATTAGTTGATGGAGCAGGGTTACTAGGAACCCCTGGACGAGACTGATCTATATTATCAGAACCAAAAAGAAAAAATATTGTCTCAGTATTTTTATTAGTACTTGATATACTAATCACTGCTGAAAGCCCTAAGTTAGTGGTAGGTAATAATATTGTTTTCAATGAATTAGGAGTTTGTGCAAGTATAGTGCTAGTCATTAAGCTTAAGCTTAGTAAGCTAGTAGTGATTTTTTTACATTGAGGGGAAATATAATTAAGTAGCCCTATTTTTGACCTAGTACTCATGCTAATACGTCTCCTTTTATATTCAATATATTTAATTTACACAATATAAGAAATCAGTTTGTGTAAATTTTGTAGGCGTAGATGCTCGCTTGGCTAAAAGTATAACTAAAATCCTATCCCTACTACCACCCTAATATAATTGGTAGTCGCATTT
>JAHFUF010000085.1:0-8841 GCA_023265235.1 Blastocatellia bacterium | reverse complement strand
TTTACCTATAATAAGTATTTACATTAGTGGAAAATATGGCTATAGTATAAAAATAAAAAAAGACAAATTTCTGTAATTCTCAGATACTGAAAAAGTTATGTTTATAATAAAATATTTTTCTGTCTTTTATTTGAAACACTATAAGTAGCTCTATTTTCGACTTATTAGGGTTTTAGCATTTATTAGTAGCATTATTACTTTACATTAAATTAATTGATATGAGAAAATTGGTTTGTGCGTATTTTAGGCAACCAATTTGCTGAAATTATAACTAAAACCTTGTCTCTACCCACTACCTTAATATATATTGATAATTACATTTGTTTGCCTAAACGCAGTTTCACAAAACCCTTAAATTAAAGGTTTAACTCTTTCATTTAAAGATTCGGGTATATATAACTGGTATATAAATCGGGGATTAATATGTCTCAAACGCAAACTGCTGATCCAGCAATTGGGCTGGTTATTGAAGGTAAGTACCGCATTGACTCTTTAATGGGTAAAGGTGGTATGGGTAAAGTTTTCAAAGTAAATCACTTGCAACTAAACAAACCCTTTGCGCTTAAGCTAATGAATTTTAGCCCAAGTGACAATGATCCTAATCGTTTGGCACGTTTTAAGCGAGAGGCCGAAGCTTTAGCTAAAATTAGCCACCGTAATGTTGTGGCAGTAACGGATTTTGGAATTACACCAGAAAATCTTCCTTACATCGTTATGGAGTATATTGAGGGTGTCCCACTAAGATCTTTACTAGAAAAACTAAAACAATTACCAGAAAAAACAGCTATTCAAATCACCAAACATATGTGTTCTGGCCTGCATGCTGCCCATACCCAAGGGATTGTCCATAGAGATCTAAAACCAGAAAACATAATGATTAAACAAGTAGACGATGATGATGTGGAAACCAAAGTCTTAGACTTTGGTATTGCTAAAGTTTTAGCTGACGATCCGCATAGCCAAAACCTTACCTCTAACGAAGAGCTATTAGGCACATTAAAATATATGACCCCAGAGCAATTTCTTGGTGCTCCTGTAGACGCTCGTTCAGATGTTTTTGGTATCTGTTTAATTGCTTATGAAATGCTCTCAGGAATCGTGCCCCCAGCAGTTATGTCACTAGCACAACCATTACATGAGCTTTGTGATGTTTCTGAAAGATTAAGTGAAATTATCCTAAAGGGTCTTTCTCAGTCTCCTGAGCAACGCCAACAATCGGCCGCCTTGTTAAAGAAAGAGCTAGATAATCTTGAACAAGACATTATGATGGGCATAATCAATGATGGAAACAGTGAATCGAGTGGATTTTTTTACAATAATACTACTGGTAATAAAACTGGCAAACAAAATCCTAATGCTACTAATCAAACTTCCCGTAATAACACTACTGCTAGAAAGCAGCGAGAAGCACTACAAAAACAACAAAGCGTAGCACCAGAAAAAAGCTTAACACCAAGCCAAGAAGCTATATCCTATGACTCTCCTAAATCTGGTAGTAAAGCTATGATTTTTGTCGCTATAGCTGTATTTTTACTACTAGGAGCTGGTGGTGTAGTAGGATATAAATACTATACTGATAGTGCAACTACTCAAGGAACGCAAGACCCTATTAAACTTCCTGGCATGGTAAAAATAAGAGCAGATTCTTTTAAGATGGGAAATAATAAAGACAACTATTCTAGCCCAGAACACGACGTTAAAGTAGAATCATTTCAAGTTTCACGCTTCTTAATTACTAACAACCAATATGCAGCTTTTGTAAAGGATACTAACCATAAACCTTTTCCCACTAACTGGCGTGGCTCAGATGCTCCACCTAGCGATATGCTAGAAACTGCTGTTACAACTATATCTTGGCGTGATGCTCAGTCATATTGTGATTGGTTAACTAGAAAAACAGGTCTTTCCTATAGATTATTAACAGAACAAGAATGGGAATATCTGGCACGTAATCAAGCAACTTTAGGTGTTGACCAAAGAACAGAGATTTTTGAATGGACTAGTTCTGAAGCAAAGCCTTATCCAAATTCAAAATTTAAAACCCTGTTCCCTCCAGAAAGTGGTTATTATATTTTTCGAGGTAGAGCTGAACTTGATAATGGTAGTAAAGTTGACCCTACTACTTTTCGTGAATGGGAAAAAGCAGGACATGATGCAAGTAATTTAGGTTTTCGTGTCGCTTATAAAGATTAAGTTATTTGGATAGCAATAATGACTAGTAAAACAGGACAGATTAACTATTTTAATAGCCTGTTAGGTAAAGAATTAAATCAAACCTATCGTATTGATAGCCAAATTGCACTAGGCGGAATGGGTGCTGTGTTTCGTGGTACTCATTTAACTAATAGTGATCCTGTAGCAATTAAAGTTATCTCTCCTCATTTAACCGCTAATTCTATTTTTGTTAAACGTTTCCAAAGAGAAGCCAAAGTAGGAACAATTCTATCTCATCCAAATATTGTTAAAGTCTATGAATTTGGTGAAACACCTGAAGGTGTTTTATTTATGGCAATGGAGTTTATTGAAGGAAATACTCTGGATGAATACTTAATCCATACTGCTCCGCTTAATGTTATGCGTTGTATGGAAATTTTACGCCCCTTATGTGATGCTTTAGATACAGCACATAAACGTAATATCTTACATAGAGACTTAAAACCAGCCAATGTACTAATTTCTAAAGACAAAAAAGGAAAAGAAGCTATTAAACTAGTAGATTTTGGACTAGTAAAACTTATGCAACCTGACAGTGAAATTACCGCAGGAAGCAATCTTACTGCTATGGGTGAAGCTTGTGGTACTCCTTATTATATGTCTCCAGAACAAGTTATTGGACAACCTTTAGGCTCTACCGCAGATATATATGCTCTAGGAATAATAACCTATCAAATGCTTACAGCTAAAATGCCTGTAGAAAGCACCAATGTTCGTCAAATTCTAGCAATTAAAATTAATCAAGATCCTCCTCCTCCATCACAGAAATTTCCATTTATTCCTAAAATCCTAGACCCTATAATACAAAAAGCTTTAGCGCGTGATCCACGTAAACGTTACCAAACAGGAAAAGAATTATTTGATGAATTTCAAAAAGCAGCTTTTGAGATTAACTTGGAATATTCTAACCCTACACAACCAGCCTTAGATCAAGACATGCTCTCAGACCTACGTAAAAACTATGTTACGCCTGAAGAAGCAATAAAGCCTGAACTAGTACCTTCACTTGATATAGATATAGTGTCTCCAACCCCACCTATTAACCAAGAAGCTCTTATTGAACCACCAAAAACTTATACCTCTCAAGCACCTTTAGAAACTATTCCAGATCCAATACCTCTAGTAACTTTACCTTTTTCTCAAAATTCTTTAACCAAAAATGATACTAGCCCAAACTACAATAACTCAAACTATAACAACTCAAACTACAATAATTTAACCCCTATTTTTCAACCTATTAGAGCTACTGACACTAGTCAAAAGCAAGTTAAAATCCTTATTATTGCTGTTGGAGTATTATTTGGTTTATTAATAATCACAGTTGCTTTATTTATTATGCAAAAATGATATTGGTTTTATACATAGGTTACTAATTTTTATTTTCCTAAAAAGCTAAGCCCCTTATCTGCTAAAAGTGATTGACCATTAAGTGTTTTTGTTAAATATGTTATCCTTGATATTACTAGCTTTTGCATAACCTAGTAATATAGTTATTCTAAAAAACTTCCTAGTGTTAATAGCCAAATTAAAACTTAAAATTTAGATTTTTATTTACTTGTACTTTATAATTTAAGGTTATTTTTTTCTAAACTAGCAATTTATAACCTGTTTTTCAAAATATCTAATAATGCCAAAGGATAAGCTCAATGAGAGATAGCCAAAAAACAAAAAAGCGGCTAATTAAAGAAGTTAGTAAATTACAGTACCAAGTGGCTAAACTCTCTAGAATTGAGAATGAGTATAAAAAACTAAAAGCCCATTACCAACGCATTGAAAAAGGTTTTTCTAAGTTTTTTGATAATATCAACACAGTAATAGTTCCCAATTCAATAAACCTACAGTTAAACGCTGTTTTAGAAGCAGCAACACTTGTTTCTATTATTGCAACAGATACTAATGGAATAATCACTATTTTCAATTCTGGTGCTGAACAAATGCTTGGATACACAGCATCTGAAATAGTAGGTAAACATTCCCCTGCGATCTTTCACTCTCAAGCAGAAATTGAGTCAAGGGGTAAAGATCTAAGCTTAGAGTTTGGTCGTGAAATTAAAGGGCTTAATGCTGTAGTTGAACGAGTTAGACAAGGTAGGCCTGAAACTAGAGAATGGGTTTATATTAGAAAAAATGGCCAGAAATTAATCGTTAGTCTATCAGTCACAGCACTAAAAGATACTGAAGGAAAATTTATAGGTTTTCTTGGTGTAGCAACAGATATTACTGAAGGCAAACAGGTATACCAAGAGTTACAAAGAGCCAAAGAAGAAGCTGAAATGGCTGTAAAAACTAAATCAGAATTTCTTGCCAATATGAGCCATGAAATCCGTACTCCAATGAATGCAGTAATTGGAATGACTGGATTACTACTAGACACTAATTTATCCACAGAACAATTAGACTATGTAGAAACTATTCGCAGTAGCGGTGATGCTTTACTAACTATTATTAATGATATTCTAGATTTTTCTAAAATCGAAGCAGGTAAATTAGAGTTAGAACAATCACCTTTTGATATAAAGGATTGTATAGAAGAATCTATGTTGCTAATTGCCTCTAAAGCAGCAGAGAAAGGTCTTAATCTTACCTACTCAATTGATCCTCTTACTCCTAGAGTTATACTTGGTGATATGGCTAGGTTACGCCAAGTACTAGTTAACCTACTAAGTAATGCAGTGAAGTTCACCAAAACCGGAGAAATATCTATTGAAGTAAAAGCTTCTGAAATAAAAGCCTTAGAAAATATTAATAAGCAAGCAACTAATAAATTTTATCAAGTATATTTTGCTGTTAAAGACACAGGTATTGGTATTCCTGAAGATCGTATAAACAAGCTTTTTCAGGCTTTTACTCAGGTAGACACATCTACAACACGAAAATATGGTGGAACAGGTTTGGGTTTAGCCATCAGTAAATTACTTTGTGAAATAATGGGTGGAACTATTTGGGTAGAAAGCGTTTTAGGGGTTGGGTCTACATTTAACTTTTTTATTCTTTCACAAGTAGATTTTGGTCAACCTAATCATTGTAATATAGAAAATATTTTGGTTGATAAAAATTTATTAATTGTAGTTGATGATCCAATAGACCAGTTTTTTCTTAATCAACAAACAGAATCTTGGGGACTGCTAGCCCGTGCAACAACTTTAGCAGATGAAGCACTTTATTGGCTGCGCGACGGAGCGCGATTTGATGCAGTTATAATAGACACAGGTATTTACAGCTATCAACATTTTTTTCAGGAGCTAAGAAAGTATTCAAAAAAACAAAACCTACCAATGTTAATATTAAATACTCCTGAAAGCCCTACCCTACCAAAAGAATTAATGGAATTAGAAATAATTGGTTACTTAACCAAACCTTTTAATACACAGCATTTATATGAAAAATTAATTGATATGTTTTCTAATCTTTCAACTAAAACTAGACAATCAAAAAACTTAATGCATATTGATCGCGAAATGGCACTTAAACAGCCTCTACGCCTCCTTATTGCAGAAGATAATGCAGTAAATCAAAAAGTTGTATTAAAAATGTTAAGCACCTTAGGCTATCGTGCTGATATTGCTGGTAATGGGCTAGAAGTACTTGATGCCTTAGCTCGTCAAAACTATGACGCGATTTTAATGGATTTGCAAATGCCAGAAATGGATGGATTAGAAGCTACTCGTGAAATTCATCGTCGTTTGGTAGAAAACCGACCTCGTATTATTGCTATGACTGCTAATGCAATGCCTGGAGATAGAGAAATATGTTTAGAGGCTGGTATGGATGATTATCTAAGCAAACCTGTAAGAATAGAACAATTACAAACAGCATTAAAACGTTGCAATCCATTACCAACCGAAAAATTAGCTCGAAAACCTACCGAGCGACTTGCAGGTAAAATTACCAGCCGACTAACAAGTGAAAGTCAAATATCATCTCCTATAGATTTAGCTGTTATAGATAGTTTACAGCAGATACAAGTTCCTGGAGAACCCAACTTATTATTGGAATTAATAGATCTTTTTATTAAAGAAACTCCTATAAAATTAGATAATTTACGCAATACATTACAACAGAAAGATTATATTCAAGTAAAACATATCTCCCATAATCTTAAAGGAGGTTCAGGCGCACTAGGAGCTAATCTTATGATGAAAGTATGTGCAGAAATAGAACAGAAATGCAAAAATAATATTCTAGATGGACTAGAAACCTTGCTTATCCAACTAGAAATGGAATTTATGCGTGCTGAGCATGTTTTACTTAAAGAACGTGACAAAAGGGCTTAGTAATAACTAAAGCTTTGAAAGGAATAAACATGTCCTTGTTTGATAAAGTTAAACAACAAATATCTGGTCAAACAGACCAAAAAAATATCAAAGAAATTGAAAGACTAAAACTAACATTACAAAACAAACCTAATGACCTAGAAACCTTACGTCAGCTAGGGATATTATGTGAAAACCATAGCTTAAATGAAGAAGCAGTAAAATATTTTTGTATTTTAGGTAGAAGCTACCAACAATCTCAATCCTCACTAGCAATTGCTTATTTTCGCAAAGCAGAACGACTAGCAGAAAAAGAAGAACGAGCTTCTATTTTCAAAGATATTGCAAAAACCTACTTTACTACAAAGCAGTTTGAAGAAGCCTATCATGCCAGCCGTCAAGTAATAGAAATTTATTTAGAACTCAACCAAAAAGAAGCGGCTCGTGGTTTTATTGTTAATATCCCATTACTAGGAGAAAAAGACGCTATTTACCGCAAAGAGTTGCTAGAAATGATTGGCGAAAAAGACCAAACTTGGGCACAAGGTGCTCGTGGTACTTGGGTAGAAGAAAACTCACCTAAACCCACTCAATTAATTGCTTCTTTACCAGGCTATACCGCCGCTAAAGTCCCTATTACTCCTGCTATAGAAAAAGCACTTTTTTCACAAATGCGTGTACTAGTAGTAGATGATGACCAAGGCGTTTGTAAAATTCTTACTGCAATGCTCAAATCTATTGGCTGTCAATCTACTACTGCTAATAATGGAAATGAAGCAATCGAAAAACTAGCAGACTGGAAACCTGATTTAATTATTTCTGACTTATTAATGCCACAAATGGATGGAAATCAGTTTTTTGTTAAATTACAAGAAGACCCAGAAACTAGCGACATTCCTTTTGTCTGTCTTAGTTCGCGTGGACAAGAAGACGAAAAATTAGCTGCATTTAGTAAAGGTGTGGAAGATTATTGGGTTAAACCTTTTGTTATCTCTGAACTTTCTATGAGAACAAAAAAAATCCTCCAACGTCAACTTAAAACAGTACAAAGTAAGGCTAATCCCCAATATTCAGATCAATCTGAGCTATCTGGTAGATTAGGTAATATCCCTCTCCCACACCTACTTCGCATGTTAGAGTATATGAGTAAAACAGGTATTCTAACCCTAGCATATAGTGAAGCATTTGGAACTATTTCTTTTCAAGAAGGCTCATTAGTAGATGCTCAATATGCAGGGCTTAATGGTGAGCCAGCTTTGTTTTCATTAATGAGTTGGAATGAAGGTCGTTTTGTTTTTGAGTCGCAAGAAATCGCTAGCCCAAGAATTATTACTGATTCACTAGATGAGCTTTTTAATAAACTTGCTATTTATTATCAGACACAAAGCTAAAGCCAGTAAACTTATTTTCTATTAAATAATAGTTAATGTTTCTGTTGTTTTGCATTATCTCACTTATTTAAAACCACAAACCCAAAACCTATTAGGAAAAAATTAGAAAGATATTAGAAAGATATTAGAAAGATATTAGAAAGATATTAATTTATGGCTATTAAAATCACTTTAGTTAGACATGGACAATCTACTGGAAATGCTGAAGGTTGTTTTACTGGTCAAACCGATGTAGCATTATCAGAGCTAGGGTTTCGTCAAGCAGAGCTTACAGCTAAAGCACTTTCTCAAGAATCATTTACAGCTATTTATTCTAGTGATCTACAACGTGCCTTTATCACGGCTGAAACTATTGCAACTCATCATAATTTACAAGTAAATATTGATGTGCGTTTACGAGAAATAAACTTAGGGATTTTTCAAGGAAAAAGTTTTACTGAAATTGCAGAAAATTATCCTAAAGAATATGAGGCTATTTCTCGAAGGGACACTAGTGTAATTATCCCTGGCGGAGAATCTCATGGTATGGTGCGTAGCCGTGTAATTAAAGCATTTACTGAGATAGCTTCTCAATACTCTGAAGGGCATATACTAATAGTTGCTCATGGAGGAGTAATTTTTCATATTAATCATTATATCTTCAGTATTAGTGCAGAAGAAAACTTTAAGGTTTCTTATAAAATTTCTAATTGTTCAATTAATCGCTATGAGTTTCTTGCTCCTCAAAGATGGCGTTTAGTTAGTTTTAATGATGAGTCTCATTTACAAAGCCTTAATAATAAAACCAATAGGCTTAAGTCAAACTCCCAGTTTGATAATATTAGTGAGCAAATTTTTGGTTGTAGCTAGAAAGAGAAAATATCTTGATAGATTGCATTTTGTCTAGTTAAAGACTTATTATTGGCTTTATCTTTAATTAACTGTCATAGCTTTCTAATGATAAATTGCAGAATTTTAAGGAGTTTTCATTGATAAACAAAAAC
>JAHFUF010000653.1 GCA_023265235.1 Blastocatellia bacterium | reverse complement strand
ACTGAAAAACGTAGTTCATTGACTTTATTGTTTCCAAAACTAGTAGTAAGTGCTACTACAACTTGCTGATCACGATCGTTTTCTGTAGTTGTGTTTTCTGGTAGTACTGTAGCACTTAAGCCCTGGAAAAACCCTGGAGAAAGCTCTGTTGCATATCGAGCCTTAAAGGAGTTGTTTTGATTAATTTGATGGTCAATACGTCCAAAAAAATCTTCTACTCGAAAAATATTGGTTCCGCTAATTGCTAGGTCTGGTCGTCCTGGTACCAACACAGATTGTCCAAGCTTTAAGGCTACGTACTCGAAATTACCAAAGAAAAAAGTACGATCTTTTTTAAGTGGGCCACTAGCACTAAAGCCTGTTTGAGTTTGATTAAACAAAGGTTTAGGCAGGTTAGCTCGTTTAGTAAATTCATTTTTAGTCTGTAAACGTTGATTACGCAAAAAACCATAAACTGCAAAATGAAATTCATTTGTGCCAGATTTGGTAATAGCATTAAAAACAGCACTGGTATTACGTCCATATTCTGCTGAAGCAAGGTTAGGGATTACTTGGAATTCTTTGATTGATTCTGTTGGAATATTACATTGTGCTGCTGCAAATTGCCCTACGAATATATCGTTATTAGGAGCACCGTCAACTGTAAAGTTAGTAAATCGGTTATCTATTCCATTTGCTGAGATAGCACCAATGGAAAACGATCCGCCAGCACGGGAAAAATTAGGAGTAATACCTGGTACTAAGGCAGCAAAGTCTATAAAACCGCCAAATGGCACAGGAAGGTTTTCTATTTGAATTTGATCAATATAGTAAGCTACTTGGCTTTGACGTAAGTCTACTAGTGGTGGTTTAGCTTCTACTGTGATGATATCTTGAATACTACCTACTTGCATCTGTACATCTACTACTACTGATTGCCCTACTGGTACACGAACATCTTTATAGGTTACAGTAGAAAACCCTTGGGTTTCTACTTGGATTTGGTAGTTACCTGGCTCAATAGTAGAAAATAAATAAACTCCTCGTTCGTTTGTAACCATTTCTTTTCTAATCCCATTGCTGGGGTTTATTAGTATAATTGCTGCCCCTGCTATTGCTGCTTCTTCGCTATCTCTAATAGTTCCTGTTAAATCTGATTTACCGCTTGTTTGCTGTCCATAACTAGTAACTATTAGTGTGAGGACTAAGATTAATATTGCTGGTAAAATTATTAGCGATTTTGTAAACATAAACACCTCCGCTAAAAAACGAGTGGATAAGATAGCTCATTTAATTGTTAGGGTATATTAAATTAGCTCATAGCTATAAGTCATACAGCTAATTTTTAACCTTAAGTAATAAAACATATGTAACTGATAAAATTGCTTTAAGTCTATAGCTATAAAATTATAGGCATTTTATCTTGAGTCATATAATTTAGACCAAATGTTTAGTTACATATTAAACATTTCAATTTATAGTTTGATTATATAAATTAAATTACTTAAAAGAGGTTGAAAGAAATACTCTAAAATAAATAAGAAAAAGGTATTAATAATTTTAGCTATGAAGAGCGTTTACTTGATTATCTAGTTACTATAACCTACTTAAAATAGAATGTTTAGAAGAGCTTGAGCATCGAGTATGTAAGGTATATTAATTATCGTTTGCAGTTTACCATAAATTACAAATTAATAAACTAAAATTATTAAAAACTTTTAAACAATTTTATGTAATATATTAGGTTTTTGGTTTGCTAAAAAATGTTGTGAATAAAGTTTTTTAGCAGGGTATGAGCTAAAATAAATAGGCTATTGCAATGTTAGCTTCAAAAAAACTACTAAGAAAGTTATATTCTAGCCAACTTTTTCTCCTAGGTTAAAAAATATGTCTAAACACAAAAAAGAGAAATTTTTATTTTCTGGTGAACCTCCGCTTAAATTTAGTACTGCAAAATCAATTCAAGAAATGATTGAAAAAGCCTTAGACAGTGCTTTAACTGATGAGCAAATAAAGTTGTTCCAAAAGCGACTAATTCTTGAATGGCAAGAGAACAAAAAGACTCGTAGAGAAATCAATAAAGCTGAAAAAATGGCTGAAGAAATTAGAGGACAAATTCAAGCTTTACCTATAGAAAAACAGCCTTTTGCCTGGCGCGAATTTGGTCGCCAAGTTTATATTTATGCTGAAAATGAAGGAAAAGACGATCCTCTTGGACAGCTTATTATGACCCTTTATCAAGCAAAACATGTTTTACTTGTAAAGGGTAGCCCTCCACTGTCTCAGCAAGCAGCAGAAAGTTATGCAGAAATGGCCATTTTTGCTCATAATATTGCTAACAATACCTTAATTAGTTTGGATCAAACGCAAAAAGAAGAGATTATTAATCAATTAGTTAAGAATTTTCTCTCCTATCCCTTAGAGCAACAAGAAAACCTTAGTCAATCTGATGCTTTATGGGGACAATTGCGCTATAACTGGAAAATAGCCAGTAAAGAGGAAAGAGAAAATTTCCGAGAAGAAATTCAAGGTTATATACCTAAGCAGATAAAAGAGATTTCGCAATTAGAGCCAGTAGGTTTAGCCGTAGAACAAAAACTAGATTTAGAATCAAACCCAGAACAAAAGCCAGAGCCAGAAGTAACACATGCAGCTAGTAATACTAACGTAGTGTCAGAAGCTAGTACTAATAAAATTACTGAAATAGCAACAAAAATACTTCCACCAAAATTTTTAGACACGGTTAATCGCTTACGTGCTAAAGTTGGTAAAGGAATTTTAATCCCAAGTAAAAAAAATGACTAGTTATTTAGCTTAAGGATAGGAGCAGATCTATTGTGGTCTTTTATCATTCTTAATATTGTTCGCCCTATAGTAAAACTTATTTTTAAGTTGATGTTTAAGCTAGAAGCTAAAGGGCTAGAAAATATTCCTGCTAAAGGGGCAGTTGTTATTACTCCTAATCATGTTTCCTATATAGATCCGATTTTAGTTGGTGCATTAATAACACGGCGAATTTACTTTATGACTTGGGATGAGATGTTAAAAATCCCTGTATTAGGTTCAATTGGAAGGCTCTTTGGTGCTTATCCAGTCAAATTAGAAGGTCATGATCGTCTTGCTGTAAAACTTACCCAAGCACATCTTAAAGCCGGTCGAGCAGTAGGGATTTTTCCAGAAGGTGGGCGTACTATTTCAAAAAAACTAGATCCTTTTAAGCCTGGGGCGTTTCGATTGTCTTTGCGAGGAGGCGTTCCAATCGTTCCTGTTACTATCAATGGTGCTTATGATGTTTGGCCACCAGGACAAAAATACCCTAAATTAACAGGTAAAATTACTATTTATTTTCATCCACCAATTTATTTACCAGATGTTTCGGGAGCAGAATTAAAAGAATATATTCCTGGAATAATAGAAAAAGTTCGTCAAAGCATAATCAGCACTTTAGAAGAAAAACTCATTCCTGATGATGCCAAAATTAAAAGTGTTTGATTTAGTAGTCTAGCAAAATGAT
>JAHFUF010000652.1 GCA_023265235.1 Blastocatellia bacterium | reverse complement strand
GAAGTTCGACGAGAAGAAGCTAGACGTTTTCGTAGTGGTGAAGCTGATGTAGTTGTTGCTACAGATGCTATTGGAATGGGGTTAAACTTGCCCATTAAAACTCTGCTTTTTTGGACTACAGAAAAATGGGATGGTAAAGAGCATAGGGAATTACATAGCGAAGAAATACGTCAGATTGCTGGTAGGGCTGGTCGCTATGGTTTATATGAAAAAGCTTTTATTGGTGCATTTAATCAATGGAGTATAAAGTTAGTAGCAGAGAGTCTAAAACCTCCTATTGCTAATCAAATTTCTCTTTGCCAAGTCATGCCAGGGATTGCTCTAGTAGAACAAATTGCTAATGTACTAGAAACAAACACATTAGCGAAAATTTTGAAATTTTTTCGAGATAAAATGTTAGTCAAATCCACTTTGCTTTGTTCTGCTCGAATGGAGGCTGTAATTAGTTTAGCTGAAAAAACAGACACTCATCCTCATATGCTGCTTTCAGATAGGCTAATTTTTGCTTGTGCTCCAGTAGATATTCGCGATTCTGAGATTATTAAATATTGGCAAGCGTGGCTTAATAGTTATCAACGCAATCAAGTTGCTAGGCTTACCAGTCTGCCACGAAAATATACTAGTATAAACAGTGTAGCCCAAAGCCATAATGAGCTAGAAGAGGCCGAACGTCTAACAAAAATACTTACTGGCTATGCTTGGTTATCTTATCGTTTTCCTAGTAACTTCCCTGATCTTGAATCTTGCGATGAGCAACGAGTGATAGTAAATCAATTTATTGAGCGCAGTTTACGCAAAAAAGGTCTTAGACGGCTTTGTCAACAGTGTGGTAAACCTTTAGGGCCACTTTATCAATATCCTACTTGTGAAACTTGTTATCGTAGCCGTTACACAAGCCACTATGATGAGGATGAAGATTTTGAATAGGCTATAAAGCCTTAAACATTATTCCAATAGACTTGCTTTAGGTTTTATCTGGATCTATCCCTAAAGCTCTTAGTTTCTCCTCTAAACGTTTAGCTCGTTCACGTTCTTGATGAAGCATTAACAAGGCTTGTTCTTTTTCTTTTTGTTCCAGATCAGCACGTTTTTGCTCTAGGTCAGCACGCTCTTTTTCTAGACGACGCTGCGTGGCTATTTCCAAGTAGCTTTCAAAAGCAGCCCCATCAGGTTGATAAAGCTTTACTTCGCCTAATTGGTGCTCAAACTTAATTTTTAGGCGAGGACTAACCCAACCATTCATTGGAGCAATTTCTACTAAATCTTGTCCGATCCTTCTCCAACCTTTTAGGGTTTTCTTTTTAGGAATAGGATTGATTATGTAGTATTCCTCAACTCCATATTTATTATAAAAATCCCTTTTCTCTTTCATTTCCTTAGCACGATTTCCTGGTGAAAGTACTTCAAATACAACTTGTGGAGCAATATTTTCCTCTAGCCATTGTTGATAAGAACCACGATGGCCTTTTGGACGACCAAAAACTACCATTGCATCTGGAGCTAGTCGAGTTTTGTTATCCTCTTCTACTGGATACCAAAGCAAATCCCCTGCTACAAACACATTTGGGTCATTTTCAAATGTTAATTCTAGTCCCAGCTTTATTGCTACTATCCAATCAAACTGCTTGGTATTATCTGCCATAGGCTCTCCATCGCTATCTGGGTAGACTACTAGTGCCTTTTCATCAGATTTTCTTACCTTTGACATTTGTTTCCCTCTGTTTGTTTTGCTTGTTAAATAAGAATTTGAAGTTTATCAAAGCGAAACTTACTAATTCAATAAAATAAAACTAGCTAGCAATACAAAAGCAAAGCTCTTAATTGCTAGCTAGTTAGTTTATTATTTAAGTTCTGAAATTACTTTTAGTAAATCATCGTGATTAGGCATACCATCTTGGGCATAACGAACTTTACCCTGTTTATCGATGATAATTGTTCGGCGTGGGAAATAGCTACCACCTGGTTTGAAAGCACCATAAGATGCAGCCATTTTTCCTTCTGTGTCGCTTAGTAGTGGGTAGGTCGCACCACAGTGTTTAGCAAAATCTTTGTGAGACTCAATCGTATCTTTACTAATGGCCAGAACCTGGACATTTGCTTCCTCATAGCGTTTAAGTGCTGCTTGGAAGCTTTTTATCTCAAATTCTCAACCACCTGTAAAATCTTTTGGATAAAAAGCGAGTACTACTGTCTTCTTCCCTATGTATTGCTCTAGGCTTATATCTATACCAAGGTGAGAGGGTAGCTTAAAAGCAGCAGCAGCTTGACCAACTAATTCTGCTTGTTGAGTATTAGCGTTCAAAACTACTGTGCTACCCATTAAGAAGCCACATAGACTCATTGCCAAAAATATTTTGGTCAATAGTTTTTTCATGAATTGAATTACCTCTTAAAAATGTGGATTTGCGATATAAACTAACAGAAACTAGCCAAATTGAGAAGCCATTTTCTTCTCTTTATCTGACAACTATTGACGACATAGGTTAATCTGCGATAAGACGTTACTTTTATTGCCATTTGGCTATCCTAAGATTAGTTTGAAGGACAATTATATATGCAGCTACCTACTTTTTGTAATGAAACCTATTTAGACTTTACTGATGAAAATACTGTACATAGTTTTCAAAAAGCTTTGAATTATGTGAAATCTCAATTAGGTAAAACCTACCCTTGTGTAATAGGGGGAGAAAAAATTGAAACAGGTGATTTACTTACTTCTATAAACCCTAGCGAAAAATCAGAGGTAATTGGCAAAGTGCATAAAGCTGACCAAATACTTGCAAATCGCGCCATTGAGTCAGCAAACAAAGCTTTTGAAAGCTGGAAGCACGTTTCTGCCGAAGACCGAGCACGCTATTTATTTTCAGCAGCAGCAGAAATGCGCCGTCGTAAAAATGAATTTTCTGCTTGGATGGTCTATGAAGTAGGTAAATCTTGGGCTGAAGCTGATGCAGACACAGCAGAAGCTATTGATTTTATGGATTTTTATGCCCGCGAAGCAATACGTTATGCTAAACCTCAAGAGCTTACCCCATCCCCTCTACCTAGTGAATTTAACCAGATGTTTTATATTCCTCTAGGGGCTGGTGTAGTAATTCCACCTTGGAATTTCCCGTTGGCAATTATGGTAGGAATGACTATGGCCGCAGTAGTATCAGGAAATACTATTGTGCTTAAACCTTCTAGTGATACTCCAATAATTGGTGCAAAATTTATGGAACTACTAGAGTCTATTTCCCTACCTCCAGGGGTAGTAAATTTTTTACCAGGTAGTGGAGGTAAAATTGGTGACTATTTGGTTAGCCATCCAAAAACCCGTTTTATTACTTTTACAGGTTCACGCGAAGTTGGCTTACACATTAATGAATTAGCTTCTAAAACCGCACCTGGACAAATTTGGATTAAACGTGTAGTAGCAGAGATGGGTGGTAAAGATACTATTGTAGTAGATTCTTCGGCAGACCTAGAAGATGTTGCTAGTGGCATTGTCGCAGC
>JAHFUF010000651.1 GCA_023265235.1 Blastocatellia bacterium | reverse complement strand
ACCTCATGTTAAACGTGCTCTAGAAGTAGCAAGCGCAGGTAGTCATAATATCTTATTAATTGGCCCTCCTGGTTCAGGCAAAACTATGCTAGCACGTCGAGTGCCTACAATCTTACCTCCACTAAGTTTTGAAGAAGCATTAGAAGTAACTCAAGTACATAGCGTAGTTGGCTTAGTTAATGGTCGTGGACTAGTAGCCAAAAGACCTTTTCGCGCTCCTCATCATACAACTAGCGATGCAGGTTTAATCGGTGGTGGTACTGTACCTAGACCTGGAGAAGTTTCTTTAGCTCATTATGGTGTACTATTTTTAGATGAATTACCAGAATTTGCACGAAATGTCCTAGAAGTCCTTCGTCAACCTATTGAAGACGGTTTTGTTACAATTAGCCGAGCAACAATGTCACTTACTTTTCCTTCTCGTGTAATGTTAATTGCTGCAATGAATCCTTGTCCTTGTGGTTATTTTGGTTCACCAAATAGAGAATGCAAATGTACTCCACTGCAAATTCAACGTTATGTAAATAAAATTTCTGGCCCATTATTAGATCGTATAGATATTCATATCGAAGTGCCCGCAGTAAAATTTAAAGAACTAAACACAGATGTAATTGATAGCTCAACTAGTATTCGTGAAAGGGTTATGGTTGCCAGGACTTGCCAGTTAAACCGATTTGAGCAAGAAAAAATCTATGCCAATGCTGAAATGAGTTCTCGTCTTATTGCCCAACATTGCCAAATTGACAACAATGCTAAAACTATCTTGGAAAAAGCAATTAACCGTCTAGGTCTATCTGCTAGGGCTTATGATAGAATATTGAAAGTTAGTCGCACTATTGCAGACCTAGAAAATTCAAACAAAATTGAGATTCAACATATTTCTGAAGCAATTCAATACCGTTCACTTGACCGTAATTACTGGAAATAACCTGTAGGGGCGAACCTAAGTGTTCGCTTTCTATTGAACCAATGCGTCTATTTTCTATTAAAGGAAGACACGTAGGTCTATGCCTAGATAGAGTAATTAAACAAATAGCGATTAGCAATCTTAGAGAAAAAATTAAAATTTTTGTAGTATTATAATCAACACAAAATATCAATACAGATTAAAACCGTTAGAGGATTTATGGCACTTTTTTGGAAGCGCGCAAAAAAACAAGAAGAGATTACTACCCCTTTAGTTGAACCCTCCGAACCTCCGCAAATACAAAGTACTGAGGAAATTGACACGCCAGAACAAAAAGCTGGTTTTTTCCAAAAGCTTTTCAAAGGTCAACAAACAGAAACTCCAACAACACAAGAGTCTGCGGCAACTCCAACAACACAAGCACTAGAAACAACTACTTTTGTTGAACCAACTCCAATAGTAAGAGCACCAGAACAGGAAAAGAAAAGCTTTTGGCAGAAGTGGGGATGGGGACAAGATGGTAAAGAAAGCGAACCACCTTCTCTACCAGAACAAAAGGTAGTGACTGAAGAATCAGAAAAACAAAGCCGTTTCCAACGTTGGAAAGCCTCACTTAACCGTACTAGTGAAAATTTAATGAGCCGCCTAGAAGATGTGGTGCGGGGCAAAAAAATTATTGATGCTGAAGTATTAGACAGCTTAGAAGAAGCTTTAATTGGAGCAGATATAGGAGTACAAACCACTCTAGAAATAATTGAAAATGCTCGTAAAAAAGTTGATCGTAAAGAAATAAACAACTTTGATGAATTAAAACGAATTGTTAAAGATAATTTATTAGATATTTTAAGAGCAACTAAAACCCGAGGCATAAAGTCTGAAACAGAAGTTAATAACGATGTTCGACCATATGTAATGATGATTGTTGGAGTCAATGGCGTTGGCAAAACTACTACTATTGGCAAACTAACTTGTCGAATTAAAGCAGAAGGCAATGAAGTATTAATTTGTGCGGCTGATACTTTCAGAGCAGCAGCTAGCGACCAACTCGCAATTTGGGCTGAACGAACAGGGGTTCCATTAATTCAACAAAAAAAAGGCACAGATCCAGCAGCAGTTCTTTTTGACTCTCTAGCTGCTGCTAAATCTCGTAATGCAGATGTGCTAATTGTTGATACTGCTGGTCGGTTACATAATAAATCTAATTTAATGTCAGAATTAGAAAAAATGAAACGTGTAGCATCTCGTGAAGTTAGCGGAGCACCACATGAAGTACTACTAGTTGTTGATGCTGTCACAGGTCAAAATGGCTTAGAACAAGCTCGTCAGTTTACCAAAACTGTTCCTGTTACAGGTATTGTTTTAACCAAATTAGATGGAACAGCTAAAGGCGGTATTGTAGTAGCAATTGCAAAAGACTTAGGAATTCCAATTCGTTATGTTGGTATTGGTGAAGGAATTAATGATTTAGTGGAATTTTCTGCTGAAGATTATGTTAATAGTTTATTTGACTAGCGTAATACAGCTAGTACACATAACAATCAACTAATTACTATGGCTCTTTTATTAGATCACAAGCACAACGAAACCCAGTTCGATCATAGTCACGTTTATTAGGAAGCAAAAAGCCTCTGTAGCTACCTGTGGCTTCTTCTGAATCGCTATCAAAAGCACCTCCTCGAATCACTTTAACCCCTGGTTGGGGAGGAGCTTTACTTAATTCATAAATTTTCAAGTCATCATAAACCCATTCCCAAACATTGCCAACCATATCTAACGCCCCAAAAGGGCTAGCATTAGCTGGATTTTGACCTACAGGCAAAATTTTATTTGTCACTTTGTTTGCATTTGCTAGTCCATTTTTCCATTCATTACCCCAAGGATAAATATTACTATTGGGGCCTCGGGCTGCAAGTTCCCATTCATCCTCTTTTGGCAAACGGCAAGGCCGATCTTTATAAGTACGCCATTGACAATAGTCAAAAGCATCTTGCCAACTAACAAAAACTACTGGTAGCTCTAAAATATCTAGAGGAGGTGTTTTTCCTTGCCAGTGCTGGGGAGATTGCTTTCTGGTAGCGTCAACAAATTCTGCATATTGTTTGTTTGTGACTTCAGTTTTATCTAGAAAAAACCCTTGTTTTATTTCCATCACATGAGCAGGGATTTCAAAGCCTACAGGATCTTTACTGGTATTACGCCCCATAACAAAGCGTCCTGCTGGCACATAGACCATTCCTTGTGGTATATCTGGGGTTTGTAGAATTACATTATTTGGTTGATTTGGCTTAAGGTTATAATAAGCAAAGCCTAGTGAAATAATGAAAATAACTAACATTACACTTATCCAAACCCCACGATGAGATTTTAGTTTTTCACTATCCAAAATAGCCTTAAATGCTGTTGGATAGCCAGTTTGTTTTATAGCCGTTGGGCTAACAAAAATTTCTGTTGTTTCTAGAGGTAAAATTCTTATATCTTGATGAAAAATTATTTCTTGGGAATTAGTCACTGACAGTTTATATTTGCCAGGAATTAGATCTTGCACTTCTATGCTAGCACTCATCTCCAGTTCAGCTTTTACTACATTATCTAGTAA
>JAHFUF010000084.1 GCA_023265235.1 Blastocatellia bacterium | reverse complement strand
CAATCGCCGTTCTCCTTTTGAGGATCTTAATGGTTTTCGTTATCACGACAATTGGCTTCATAATTTTTTGATTGCCTCTTCTTTAGGCGGCAAAAGCTTTAAACACAAAAAGCGGTAGAAGTAGGGGGTTTCTAAACCTCAGAGCGTGAGTTCTGAGTCTTCATCCGCAGGGACGCGGAAGAGTGCGCGTGGTGGGATTCTAAGACCTAAGAAAGCTAAACTTTCTGTGGCTGCCCAAAACTCTGATAGCCTTGTGCTTTCAGAAATAAACGCGAACTGCTAAGGTTGCTCTACTTCTTGCTCTATACTTCTTTTGCTGATTCTCTTGTTCGTCACTGTTGTTAGACAACGTTTTCCGACCCAGAAGTTCGGCCGTAAATGGCCGAGAGGTTCACTTAATTGGTAGGAGCTTTTGCCTATAGATAATAAATCAAAAACTATAAAATTATAAAATGCTTGTTGGCAAATTTCATAAGCGTGGTCTATTTTACTAAAAAAAGACGTTTTATAGTTATATCTTTTAAGTACCCTTTTGAATAGAGTTTGGATATCCTTTCTGTCACTAATAATTAGTGTCTTTATTTCGACCATAAGTTTTTCCAAACGCTGCTATCCTTTATTTGTACTAAGAAAATTTAAATTTAAGGAATAATCAATTTCTAGTAATAATGCTAAAAATTGTAAAATAATGACTTATAAGAATAGTATACTGTCTAATATGATTACTTATCTATCCTAATATTTCTCTATTTTAACTATTTCTTAACAACTATTTTGTTACTACAGAACAATAGGCATTTAATGCAATAGCTTTAAAAATGAATAAGCCAGGAAATCCTGGCTTATTTTGATAAAACCTTAAGTTTTATTAATATTTATGCGTAGGAGTGTAGTCCTGGTAGTAAGTAGCTTACACCCAAATAGGTAAAGAGCATAAAAACAAATCCAAGAATGGCAAAGTAAGCAGAACGGCGACCTTTCCAACCATGGCTAAAGCGTGTGTGTAAGAAACCAGCGTAAGCTAGCCAAGTGATTAAACCCCAAGTTTCCTTAGGATCCCAACTCCAATATGTTCCCCAAGATTCATTAGCCCAAACAGCCCCTAAAATTAACATTAAGGTAAAACCAGGAAAACAAACAGAAACCAGCTTATAGTTTAAGTCGTCCAAGACCTCTAAAGGTGGAATATTTTTAAGAATTTGCTCACCTCTAAGCTTAAATAAACCAAAGAAAAGACCACCAACAAGGATAACAAAGAAACCAGTACTTACTACAGGGTTAGAACTAAAGTTGACTCTTAGATTTGGCTCCATTTGAGCTATCCAAGCTTTGGGAGAAATTTGTTCTTGTTTATGAGATGTGTCACCTTCTGCATGACCATGGCCATCATCATTAAGTAATGTATTTAGTTTGGCTATTCCACTAGCAGGCATATAGGAAGCAAAATCTTTTGTGTTTTTCATTTGATAGTAGAGGCTTCCTATTGCTAAAGCTTGAAAGAGTATAGCAATAGCAAACAAAGCATTAGCGACTTTGCGTAACTTTGCGTCTTCACCTAAGAACATATCTTTAAGGTACATAGCAGAAGAGGCTAAGAATAAAACCACTACTAGTTGTAAGAAACGCCCAACAAAAGGAAATTCTACTGTAAGAAAATCTCCTCTAGCGCCGGAAAATCTAATAGGTTGTTCGCCCACTTTAGGTGTGAGCATTACTATATTCATCCCAAAACTACCATCAGTAATGGAGAAGTTGCCAAAGAGGGCTGCAACTAACAAGTAAATGCCAATGCCAAAAAGAGCAATAGCTAAAGCTATTCTTTCAGGGCGCATTTTGTCTTTTAATAGGTAAAGTATTCCAACAGCAAAAGTAACAGAGCATACACCATAACTAAGGGCTGCTACACCTACGTGAATAGGTCGCCAATAACTACGCAAAATTGGTTGAATGGCTTGGTTAATTTCATTACCTAAGAAAACAGCTAGGATTAAAAATAATGCTCCTATAGGCATCGTAATTGCACCAAGGAAATCATAACGCTTACGTACACCAACTAGTACCGAAGTAAGCCCTAAAAAGGTAGTTAACCCTAATGTTATATCATAGAGGTTTGAAAGAGGGAAAGTATGGTTAATTTTTTGTGCTAAGGGCAATGTTAGCCAAAGAGTAGCCATATCGCCTTGGGCTTGAGTAAATAGAGTGTATTCAATCCAGCGCATACCCCAAGCCGAAACATTGAGCATAACACCAAGTATCATCGACCATGTAGCCATTTTTTTCATTAATGGCTCACGACCCATTAAATACATACCAAATAACAAAGAAGAAGCTAGGTAACAAATTAAAGCCAGGTTAGTTTGGCTTGCTTCCTTAAGAATATCTAGGTTAGAGCCTTGAAAACGAATCAAGACCATTATAGTAGCACCAACAAGAACAAGGATTGTTGGTATTAATTGGTTTATGCTAAACCAATTTTCGGCGGAAACTCCTAATGATGGAGAATAATGGCCAACTTCTACTTTTGAAGACATTTTTATCCCTCCAAGTTTATTGCGATAATTATGTAAAATGTAGGTTTGTGATAATATGAAGCAAAACTACTGGAATTATAGAGTATGCAAAATTACCACGCTAGGCCAAGTGGATAAGTTTAGCTAGTAAAATCAAAGGTCTCCGAAGCTGTTCCATCAACTATAATTACTAGTTTATTATTTTGTCCGCTTGGTTTTAAGTTTAGGTCACCCGGCGACCCTTTAACAATAAGTCTACCTAAACTAGCTGCAAACTTTACATCTCGGTCTATTCTTTTACCATTAATACGAACGATGGCATCGCCTGCAAGGTTACGGCCAAAGATTTTTAAGGTCTCTTTTTTGTAAAATGCGCGAGAAATAATGGGTGCTAACCCTTCTACATCAGCTACACCACGAATTAACCAAGTTACAGGTTGTAATTGAAAACTAGGAAAACTTTGATCTACTCTTAAAAAGTTTTTACCAGAATCTAGAGTAAAATAAGACTGACTTCCTACAGGCTTGACTAAGCCTATTGTATCGCCAAAGGCTGGTAAATCAGCAACAAAAATAGTGTCAAGTGCTCCTATGACAAAAGCACCAGAATTAATGGTTATTGGTTGAGGTAAGGTATAGCTATCAAAATTACCAGGATTATTAACTGTAACAGCAAAAAGTACTGAAGGTTGTTGACCATCGTTAGGGCCATTACCTTCAGGATCAAGATAAACAACAATTCTAATTGGTGAACCTTTTAGAACCCCACGAGGCCCATCGCTAAAAGCAATACGCACTTCTTTTAAGGTTGCAGGATAATTATCAGGCTTAAGTAAGTTAAACCAACCAAACCCAGGATTACCTGTTCCTCCATACCTACCTTCTGCACTGTTATCATCTATTAGTAGAAGTTGTTCCTTGGCTACCTGTGGATTAGGTTGCTGGGATGCTTTATATTCACTTAGTTCTTGAGCATTTATAACAGGAAAAGAGACACTAAGAAATACTAAAATTAACAAAATTGATAGATAAGAGTGTGATTTTAGGCCAAACATGCTAGTTTCTCCAAAAATTAGTTTTTCTGTGCGTACTGACGTAATCTTGCGATTTGTTGATTAAGTGAATCTGTGTACTCAGACACAGGACATAGTTTTACATATTCGGTAAATGTTTCTGCTGCTTCAGCAAAACGACCTAGTTTTATTAAAACATAACCTGAGTTATAAAGTGCTGTTCCATAACCAGGTAGCAGGTGTAATGCATTACGATAACTTTCTAGTGCTTCTTCATAACGTTGCACTTCTGTCAATAAATAGCCTCGGTTATACCAAGCTTTATAATAATCTGTTTTTAGGTGAATGGCCTGTTCAAAACAATATAATGCGTCATTAAGTCGACGGGCACGAGTAAGTACTACACCACGATTGTTCCACATCGCCGGATCTTCTGCTCGTAGCTGTAGGGCAGATTCATAAATTTCCGAGGCTTCTTCAAATTTTCCTATTTTAGCTAAAACATAGGCTTGGTTGTAATTAGCTGGACGATAGTCTGCACGTAACTCCAAAGCTTTTTTATAACTATTAAGTGACTCAGAAAATTCTTCTACTCTAGCCAGCGAACAACCTCGATTATTCCAGGCTAAGTAATGATCGGGTTTAAGCTCCACTACGTGATCATAGCTTTCTAATGCATCATCAAAACGACCAAGCATATTAAGTATATTACCGTGATTAAACCAGGCCAAATAAAAGTCTGGCTTTAGCTCCACAGCTTTTTGAAAGCTTTGTAAAGCTTCTTCATAGCGTTCTAGTTCAACTAATGCGCATCCATGATTATACCAAAGTGCAGGTTCATCATTAACTAGTATTAAAGCTTGTTCATAGTTCTCTGCTGCTTTTTTAAACTGACCTTTAGAAAAAAAGTCGTTTCCTTCCTTAAAAAGCCGCTCTCCAGCACGAGACATTTCAAGTTTTCCTATTTTGTATGGGATTAATATTTCAGATATTCTCGCATTTTATCACAGCTTGAGTTTATGCTGCCATGCTAGATCTTCTTAGATGTGCTTGTTTATTAGATAAATTACTGTCAGTTTGACTAACCCCCAAACCGGAAATTTTTACTTGACAAGAAAGTATAAAAAGATATTATATATTTGAAATTGATATTGATTTTCAATATCATAAAAATGTAATTTATATTTTACCTAACGCTTTATTTAAATTTTATTTGAAATACTATTTCCTCATTTTCTTGACTTGATTTGGTTTTCCTTCAGATTAGCTCTCAAAAGTCTTGTCGTTGCCCTTTGTTTTTTAGGGGCAACGACTTTTTATTTTTACCAATCACGATTTTTAATTTTTTAAGCATAAGGTATATTGATTTTACAAGAAAAATAAAATATTAAATTAGCTTATCTCTTAATAATAGTTTCCCACTAATGCTCCTTTAAGAAAGATATAACAAAAATCAAGTTTTTAATATTTTGTTAAACCTTTATATTTTAATTTTGATATAAGGAGATAATTATGGCTTTATTTGAAATATGGTTGGAAAAATCTAGTGACATGAAATATATTGCTTGTTTTGAATCTGTTTCGCCAGAAAAAGGCAAAGACAAATTTATTGGTACTCCTGTAGATTCTCCATATACAGCAATTAATATAATCAGACAAGAAATACGTAAAGTGATGGGAGCAAACGATCAAATTCGTATAAGAAATCGGATTAAAATCTATGATAACTATAGTGTTAATGATGCATTAGAAGATTTAGCTCGTGGCTAAAGTTAAATAAATTAAAAACTATAAAACGTTGAGGGCTACAAATCATGCGATTAATTGTGTTTTTGTTTTGTTTTATACTAGTAGGAAATCTAATTTCTGTTCAAGGTCAAGATAAAGGTCTTGGTAAAGATTATGCAAAAGTTGCTTCTCAAATAATGGGAACGGCTTTGATTGAAGGACAAGCTTATGAAAAGCTCGAATATTTAAGTGACAATATAGGGAATCGCCTTAGCGGTTCTCCTCAGCTTAATCAAGCAATTGAGTGGGCAGTTAATGCTATGAAAGCCGATGGATTAGAAAATGTTCGTGCTGAAGCAGCAAAAGTACCTCATTGGGTACGTGGTGAAGAAAGCGCGGAAATAATTACTCCGGCTAAGCACAAGCTTAATATTCTTGGATTAGGAGGAACTATAGGCACTGTATCAGCAGGCATAACTGCTGAAGTCGTAGTAGTAGGAAATTTTGATGAATTAGACAAGCTTGGTGAGCAAGTAAAAGGCAAAATAGTTTTATATAACTCTCCTATGCGTAAGGATTTACCACCTGGTCAAGCTTATGGAGAGGCTGTTAGATATCGTGGTATTGGTGCAGTTCGTGCTGCTAAATATGGGGCTGTAGCTGCATTAGTCAGATCTGTTACTACTGTAAGCCTTAGTACTCCTCATACAGGTGCAATGCGTTATCAAGATGACACCCCTAAAATTCCTGCTGCGGCAGTTACTGTTGAAAATGCTGAGCTTATGCAAAGGCTTTATGTAAAAGGAGAAAAAATAGTAGTTAACTTAAAATTAGGGGCACAAACACTACCAGACGCTGATTCAGCTAATGTTGTTGGAGAAATACTAGGAAGTGAAAAACCAGAAGAAATCATTTTAGTTAGCGGGCATCTAGATTCTTGGGATGTTGGTACAGGTTCAAATGACGATGGAGCAGGAAGTGTTATTGCTATGGAAGCTGTTCGTACAATTGCAAGGTTAAAACTGCGACCTAAACGTACTATACGAGTAGTCTTATTTACTAATGAGGAAAATGGTTTGTTTGGCGCCTCTGCCTATCGAGATGCCCATAAACAGGATTTTGACAAGCATGTTGCCGCAATAGAAGCTGATTCTGGCGGAACACGCCCTATAGGGTTTTCTTTTAAGGGATCTGATAGGGCTTTTGCTTTAGTTCAAGAAATTAGTACATTACTACATAACCTTAGATCGGATAATGTTGAACTTAGCACTGGAGGCGTAGGAGCAGATATTTCTGTACTTACAGACACTGGCGTTCCAAGCCTAGGCTTACGTAATGATTCTAGTCATTATTTTGATGTTCACCATACAAATGCTGATACTTTTGAGAAGATAGATAGAACTGAATTATCTCTAAATGTTGCAACTATGGCAGTAATGCTTTATGTTTTAGCAGACATGCCAAAAGCCTTGCCACGTTAGTTAGTACTATGCCTATAACTTCAAATGAAATAAAAAATAAGGCGTTAGAATTAGGGTTAACCAAAATTGGTATTGTTCCTGTAGAAGAGCTTGAGAAAGAAAAAACTTTATTACAAGAATGGTTAGCCCTTGGTTATCACGGCAAAATGGGTTATTTAGCTCGTAATGCTGAACGCTTAGTAAACCCTAAAACTTTACTACCTACAGCCAAAAGTATTATCGCAGTAGCATTAAATTATTATACTCCTCATAAACATAGCAATGACCCAAATATAGGAAAAATCTCACGCTATGCCTGGGGCGATGACTACCATGATGTGCTAGGGAAAAGGCTACAAATATTTTTGGACTGGATTAAAGAGCAAGAACCAAGCACAGAAGGTAAATGTTATGTTGATGCTGGCCCTATGATGGATAAAGTTTGGGCTGTAAAAGCAGGAATTGGTTGGCTAGGTAAACACACAAACGTTATTACTCGTGACTATGGTTCTTGGATATTTTTAGGTGAAATATTACTTAATCTAGAGCTAGATTATGATACTAGTATAGTTCCAGATTTTTGTGGTACTTGTACTCGCTGTATAGATGCTTGTCCAACAGGTGCTATAGTGGAGCCATATTTACTAGATGCTACTCGCTGTATTTCCTACGGAACAATAGAGTTAAAAGAACCAGAATTGCCCCCACTAATAGCTAATAACTTACAGAATTGGATTTTTGGCTGTGATATTTGCCAAGATGTTTGTCCTTGGAATCGCTTTTCTCATGAAACGTTAGAAGAGAGTTTTCAACCTAGGGAAGGAAATATTAATCCTAGTCTAACAGACTTACTAGAAATTACTCCTATAGAGTTCAAAGAAAATTTTAAGGATAGTCCAATTACTCGACCAAAACATGCAGGTTTTTTGCGAAATATAACCGCAGTTCAGCAGAATAAATCTACTGAAAAACCTATTGATAATAAATAAAATTATCAATAAGTTAAGGAGAAACAATGAAAAATATTTTTATTCATTTACAGCCATTTATTCTTATTTTATTGATTCTTTGTTTTGTGCCTACAATGGTTTTAGCTGATGGAAAAGGAAAACCAGATATTAAAGCTATGAGTACTAGTATGGTTTCTGATATAGAAGGCAACCCTTTTCAACTAGGAAATGCTTGGCAAGAAAAGCCAGTAGTACTAGTATTTATTCGCCATTTTGGATGACTACTTTGCCGTGAACAGGTTGCGCAGTTGCGTGACAAAGTAGATGAAATTCATAGTCTTGGTGCAGAAATGATTATTGTTGGTAATGGTAATTCTCAGTTTGCTACTGCTTTTAAGAAAAAACTTAATCTCACTGCCCCGCTCTATGTAGACCCTTCCCTAGCTTCTTATAATGCTGCTGGTCTTAAACGTACTAAAGCAGGAACACTAGGTGCGCGTAACTGGCTACCAGCCTTAAAAGCCTTGTTTACAGGTAATTTTCAAGGGCGAACCCAAGGAGATCCTTATCAACAAGGAGGAGTGTTTATTGTTTTTCCTGGGGATGGTCTAGTTTATTCTTATATCAGTAAACGTCCTAGTGATCGTCCTCCAGCAAAAAAAATAGTTGAAAAATTAAAAGCAGAACAAAAAAAATTAAATAAGTAGAGCGTGTTGCAGAATTCAAAGCAGTTAGAATCAATAGGTTACAAATTCGAGCAAATTGGTTTTTACCATTAAAACTAAAAAAACGCTTTACTAATGCGCTAAGTAAAACCAGGACTTACGCCCAGAGCTACAACTATTTCGCCGCTTTGCGGCTTAAGACAATCTAAGACAATTAACCAGCCCTGACCTACAGGGTTTGGGCTTTCAAAATTATGGAAAATGTGGGCAAAATATATGCTTCCAAATTTTTACTAAAACAACTTCCACCATTTCTTATTAGTTTTGTTTTCCTTTACCTCTGGTTGTGTTGGCTCAGTTGTTTTAGGGGTTGTAGTAGTTGGCTCAGCTACTGCTGATGGAGGAGGTAATTTTCTCTTCCAAGTTGGTTTCCAATTATATTTTTGAATAATTGCCCGCACTTTTGCTTTTAAGACACGCCCTTTTTCAGGGTTTACCATATAAACAAAATTAGCAAATCCTTGTATTGCAGCAATTACATCTGGAGTATGTCCCCAATGTTTGCCTTCAGTGCCATATTTTTCAATTTGATAAAGTGTTGCACGAAACTTCTTAAGCGTTTTTTTAGAAATATTAAGCTTTTTATTAACAACAATGCCTGTAACCTCCTGTTGTCGCCCTTTACGTAAAACTCTAGTTTTTTCTGTATTAACAGTTAGACCTTCGTGTTTAACAATGTCATGTGTTTTATTTAAGATATTGCAAATATTACGGCAGGATTCTCCTATGGCTGAAAAGGTTAAATCATCTGCATAACGTGTGTAAATAAATCCTAGATCTGTAGCCGCTTTAGTCAAACGTTTGTCTAAGCGTCGGCAAAGGATATTAGTAAGTGCAGGGCTAGTTGGCGCGCCTTGTGGTAGGTGTCGGTTACTAGTAGCTACATAGTAGGTTTTACCATCTAAAACTACTTCTTCAACAGTTGGTTCTGTACAAACTAGCGCAAAAATTGTTGCGGCTGCTTCAGAATAACCTAGGGACTTAAACAAGCCTTTAATTCTTTTATAAGAAATAGATGGAAAAAAATCTTTTAAGTCAATATTTACAAGTACTTCAGCCCCAAGATGAGGTCTAGCATTACTAACTATTGAATGCTCACTACAGAAACCATGTGCTGCTTCGTGAAGTTTTACTTTCTCTAAAATGTTGTGCAATATCCAGTTTTGTGCTGCTTTTAAGCGGGGCATAGGAGCGGAAATAGTTCTTTCCCCACCAGTTTTCTTTGGGATCTTAAAGCGGACATAATGAGTTGTAGTACTAGTTTTCCGGGAAAATGCTAGAAAGCGTAATGCTCCTATGGAAATATTCATTGCAGTTGCAATTTCTAGTGCAGTTGAGTATTTAGGAAGATTATGACTTTTTAGTCTTTCTTCATTAGGTTCTTTGTTGTTAAGTTCTGCTGAAACGCCTTCACCTAGATAAATAATGTCTTGTTTCTTTTTTTCTTTCCAAGCTTCTGTACGCTCTTTTCGCTCACGTTCACGACGTTCTTTAGTTTCTTGTCGCTTACGTTTAGATTCTTCCATACGTCGCTTACGTAATTCTTTAAGCATTTTTTCTTCGTTCCCAAGGTTGCGTTCTTGGGTGCGAAGTTCGCTAAGTTGGCGGCCAATTTCACCACGACGACGAATTTCATCTGCTGGATCTTGGGGGAGGTCTCCCTCTGCTGGCCAAAAGCCGAAACGGATCATTTCTTCTAAAATAAATTCTTCTTTTGACGTTTGGCGAATCCGTTCATAAAGTTCTTGGCGAGTTCTAGGGCGTTCAGACATAGATTTATCTCCAAATAGCAGATAGCAGTTTAAAAATAAAGTAAGTGCAATAGCAAAAAAACCTTCGAAAAGTTCTTAGGACTAGGCTTGCTCAACTCGACGCCCGAGCAACAGCGCTAGCGCTTTTAGATTTATGAAATCCCTACAGAAAAGCGCTAGCGCTGTTAGCTCGGGCACAATGAAGAGCAGACTAGTGAAGCATGACAAAACTACCGACAAGGAAAGCGATACACCTTCCAGATTGCAAGGAAAAGCTTTCACTATTGCACTTAATTTGTAAAGATCTAGTATTTTCTAGCACTTAGCAGAAAGTAAAAACCTTCGAGAAACTCTTAGGACTAGGCTTGCTCAACTCGATGCCCGAATGAGCGATACTCCTCCTTTTTTTGTTATGAACAAGACACCGAAAAGGAGCGAGTATCCTCATTCGGGCACAATGAAGAGCAGACTAGTGAAGCATGACAAAACTACCGACAAGGAAAGCGATACGCCTTCCAGATTGCAAGGAAAAACTTCACTTTAAGCTAAAGCTAATTGACTAAAATAGGTTTAATGGACTTGGACATAACAGCGTTATCTTCGAGAAGTTCTTAGGACTAGGCTTGCTCAACTCGATGCCCTAGCAACACCTATATCGGATTTAGATTTATAAAATCCACACCGAAATCCGATATAGGTGTTAGCTAGGGCAAAATGAAGAGCAGACTAGTGAAGCATGACAAAACTACCGACAAGGAAAGCGATACACCTTCCAGATTGCAAGATTCTTTTACTTGCTTTTATGCCCAATAACTAAACCAAAATTGAATTGACAAAGACCAGAAGAAATTAAAACCAAACCACAAAAAAATTAAATTTATCTACTAACCTTTTGACGACTATGTTGCATACGTAAGGCTAAAATATGTTCACAAGGGCCACGGAATAACTTGTTTTGTTGGTGCCAATTACAGTCGCAAAGCGCACGAACAATTCGTTCGTCTTTGTCAATGGCTACCATATTGTTATAAGTTTTGTTTTTATCTTTTACTGTCCCTAAAACATTTAATGTACCAGTTGGATCTTGTTCAAGATTAGTTACTTTAACAGTATTTTGAGTTAAGAAACTAGTAGCACTTTCTTCACGAGGATTAGCAAAGCGAAGTTTGTCCATTGGTAGGGCTTCGCGGCTAAGTTCTCGTACACGATAAACGTCTTTGTTTAAATCATAAACTGCGCGTCCTGCTTGGGTATAAGCGCCTAGAGCACCTAGCACAATGCTGCGATCCATTCCCAAACGACAAGCAAGAGAATCAGTTTTTTCTACCCAGTTTTCTTTTAGGGCTGCAAACACACGCTGCCTAGTAAAATTATCTACATCAGCACGAGGTGCCATTAAATCAAAATTACCTGAAGTTGACCAATCATTTGCTGTCCAACCAGATAAGCCTAAAGTAAAAGACATATTGCCTAAATCAGCAACATAAAA
>JAHFUF010000083.1:891-11651 GCA_023265235.1 Blastocatellia bacterium | reverse complement strand
TTATAGTGCCTTAAAAAATAAAGAAAAAGCTTGTGAACACCTTCAATGGGTGATTAAAGCACCTCTTTCACTTCACCACGAGAAAGAAGATGGTCGTGACAAAGAACTATCTAAAGATATATTGAAAAGCCTATGATTAACGAAAAATGATTTTTTAGGAGATATATATGAAACTAAACTTTGTAAACAAGATATTTTTAGTTTTTGCTATTGCTTTTATTTTCAGTAATTCTGCTCTAGCCTGTGAGTTTGACCTAAATGAAATACCAACAAGTAATAATACATTTTCCCCAGAACTTATTTGGGGGCTATTTATTATTTTGTTACATATTGTTATGGGGTTAGTACATACTTGGTTTAGAGAAAAGAAAACCAAGAAAGAATAATAAGCAGTCCCTATTTTCAGCCCTATTTTATTACATCTTTGGCAACATCTAACAAACTAAACAAACGTCCTGGCATTATTCCTAAATAAAATGTCCCGGCTAAAGCTAGTAGAATTGTCACATAAGCAGTCCAAGACATTAGTGGAATAGGGTTACTTTCATTTTCCTCTCGGAAAAATAGCGTTACCATTGGTCTTAAATAATAATAAATTGAAGCAGCACTATTAAGCACAGCGACTATCACTATAATATGAAACCCTTTATCCCAAGCCGTCTTAAAAATCAAGAATTTACCCATAAACCCACCAGTTAAAGGCATCCCAGCCATACTAAGCATAAACACTAGTAGTGCAATTGAAAGCCCTAGGGACTTAAATCCCATACCAGCCCAGCTTTCTAAGTCTGTTTTTTCGTCACCTTGACCAGCCATTACAGAAACTACAGCAAAAGCACCAATAGTCATAACAGAGTAGGTCAGCATATAAAAAGCAACTGATGTCCAATCATCAGCCAAAAATCCAATCAATGCATAACCAGCATGAGCAATTGAAGAATAGGCTAAAACCCTTTTAATATCAGTTTGTGACAAAGCAACTATATTACCAATTATCATGGTTAATATAGCTAAAACCTGTAAGATATTGACCCAGGTTGTATGTAGTTCAAAAGAATAGCTAGCAGCAAAAGTAATTACAAAAATACGTAAGAAAGCTACAAAGCCTGCGGCTTTAGAGCCTGAAGCCATAAAAGCAGTGACTGCTGTAGGTGCACCTTGATAAACATCTGGGGTCCAAACATGAAAAGGTGCTGTGGCAATCTTAAAACCAAACCCTATTAGCAACATTGCTGCGCCAACATAAAGTAGTTCTAAGGTCATAGGCTGTTTAGTAATAAGATTATTGCCTGATTTAATAGCATTACTAATAGCATCTAAGTTAGTAGAGCCAGTAGCACCATAAAGCAAAGCCATTCCATAAAGTAGGAAAGCTGTAGAAAAAGAACCCAAGATAAAATATTTTAATGCAGACTCATTAGATCTTAGGTCTGTACGTCTATATCCTGCCAAAACATAAGTGGCGATTGAGGAAATTTCTAAACCAAGAAATATCATTACCATATCACCAGCAGAAGCCATTAGCATCATACCTACAGTAGCAAACATTAGCAAAGAGTTAAATTCTTCTGGTGAAAGGTTTTCATCTTCTAAAAAATTTAGAGAAATAAGCGTAGACAGTAAAGCAACTATAAGAAAGATAAAGATAAAAGCTAGGCTCATATGGTCTAGAACAATCATTCCGCTAAATGCTGTTAATGGGCCATCTTTAGCGTTATTTGTAACTAGATTCCAAAGACGGACAGTTGAGGCTCCTGCGGTAACAAGTCCTGCTATGTTAATAAATACTAAGTCTCGGTGTGCTTGTTTGTTAAAAACACCAAAGAGCAAAGACATAATGCCTGTAATAGCAACAATTATATGTGGTAAGACATAATAATAGTTAAGATTCAATGATTGCATAACAGATCTCTCTATTCTCTCTATCTTTTTACTTTAAGTTAGCTACTGGATTATTAGGTTTATTTTTTTCCACAACCGTGCGAATTTGTTTAATTTGCTCAGCAGTACGGTTTAGGAAAAAACTTGGGTAGACACCCATAAAAATAATTAATATTACTAGTGGTACTAAAACAAATTTTTCTCGTAAGTTAAGATCTGGCAAATTACGATTTTTCTCATTAGTAATTTCGCCAAATACTACTCTTTGGATCATCCAAAGCATATAAACGGCTGAAAGTATTACACCTGTAGTAGCAAGCGCTGCAAACCATCTAGAATAAGCAGAATTAAACGTACCAATCAAAATCAAAAACTCGCCAACAAACCCATTTAAGAGCGGTAGCCCAATAGAACTAAAAGCAATAATTAAAAACAATGTAGAAAACACTGGCATTGGTGTAGCAAGCCCACCAAAATCTGAAATTTGTCGGGTATGGCGACGCTCATAAATAATACCTACTACTAAAAATAATGCTCCAGACGAAACACCATGGTTAAGCATTTGATATAAAGAACCTTGCATTCCCATATCAGTAAAAGCAAACATCCCTAGCATTACAAAACCAAGGTGACTAACTGAAGAATAAGCTATTAGTTTCTTCATATCTGGCTGCACCATAGCAACTAATGCTCCATAAATAATGCCAATTATAGCTAAAATCATGATTGGCACAGCAAAATAATGGGCAGCTTCTGGAAACATAGGAAGGTTAAAACGCATAAAACCATAAGTACCCATCTTTAGTAAAACACCTGCCAGGATTACTGATCCTGCTGTAGGTGCTTCTACGTGCGCATCTGGCAGCCATGTATGAAAAGGAAAAAGCGGGACTTTAATGGCAAAGGCTAACCCAAAAGCTAGAAACATCCACATTTGTTGATTAGAGGTGAGAAAATTACTATCAGCTAAATTTCTAGCAATAGTGACCATATCAAAAGTTGCTTTTCCGCCAGCATGGTCTCCATGTAGGAGGTATAAAGCAATAATAGCAACTAACATTAACAAACTACCTACCATTGTATAAAGCACAAACTTGATAGCAGCATAAATTCGCCGCTCACCACCCCAAACACCTATTAGAAAATACATTGGGACAAGCATTACTTCCCAAAATAGGTAGAAAACTATCATGTCCATAGCTAAAAACACGCCTATCATGCCTGTTTCTAGAACTAACATAAAAGCTAAATATTCACGCACCTTATTATGAACTGATGTCCAGCCTGATAGAATAGCAATAGGCATTAGCATAGTGGTTAACAGCACTAGCCATAAACTAAGACCATCTACTTCTAAATGGTAGTTAATTCCTAGATTTTCTACCCAGGGAACATTAACTGATAAAGCTGGATCGCCTACCCACCAAATCAAAGGCAAAGAAGCAATAAAAGTCAGTGACGAAAAAAACAATGCTATACGACGCAAGGTTTCTTCATTTTTGCCGACGATTTGGTCATACATCAGCATTATTATTGTGCCAAGAAGTGGCAGAAAAACTAGCGCGTTAAGGAGATAAGGTTTCAATGCATCCATAAGTTTTTCCGAGTTAGTATTTATCGCTTAATAACTGTTAGAAAGAACCAACCAATAACAAATATTGCTCCCCCAAAAATAAAGGCAGCATATAAACGGATTATTCCTGGTTGTAACTGACGCAAGCTTATACCAATAAGGTTTATTAGCTTTGCCAGTCCATTAACTGTCCCATCAATGACTATCACATCAATAAACTTCCAAAGCCCATAGGTAGAGATAAACTTTAGAGGATTAACTATTACTGCGTCATATATTTCATCAATATAGTATTTATTCTCTAGGAAAGATGGCATTTGAAGCAATGGTTTACCCTTAAAAACTGTGTAACCAATGCCAATGGCCACTAAAGCAACGATAGAAGACAAAATAGTAGAAACTATTTCTGCATTATGATCTTCTGCAATTGCTTCACCACCGTTACCAGGAATCACTGGAATAGTTACCACAGGAGCTAGAAAAGCATAAAAACTATGAGTAAGGTTATGTAGTGAGTGAGGCAAAAATTTTTCTGCTAAACCTTCTGGAATACCTACTAAACCACCAACAACTGAAAGAATAGCAAGGATAATTAAAGGCAAAGTCATTGCTAGAGGTGATTCATGAGGGGTTGCGCTGTGGCCATGAGCATGTGAGTCATGCCCTTTTGCGTTATCGTCGTGACCGTGACCATGCTCATCAGGTTTTTTATTTCTAAAGCGTTCTTCACCAAAGAAAGTAATGACCATCATACGGGTCATATAAATTGCAGTAATTGCGGCAGTTAACATTCCTAAGAGCCAAAGAATTGTTCCTAAACTACCAGGTAGTACCGTAGAGCTTCTTACTTTCCAAAGAATTTCATCTTTACTAAAGAAACCTGAAAATAGTGGAAATCCTGCTATAGCTAAAGTCCCTGCTCCCATTGTAAAAAACGTGATTTTTAGATACTTACTTAGCCCACCCATATTACGCATATCTTCATCATGGTGCATTGCGTGAATTACGCTACCAGAGCCTAAGAAGAGCAATGCCTTAAAGAAAGCGTGGGTAACTACATGAAAAAGGGCTGGAGAAAAGGCACCTGCACCACAAGCTAAAAACATATAGCCCAGTTGAGAAACAGTTGAATAAGCCAAAACTTTTTTAATATTCCACTGAGAAATACCAATTGTGGCAGCAAAAAATGCTGTTAGTGCCCCAACTATTGCAACGATGGTCAAAGCCATAGGGGCTTTGCTAAAAAGTACGTTTGAGCGCACAACCATATAAACGCCTGCTGTAACCATAGTAGCAGCATGAATAAGTGCAGATACAGGAGTTGGGCCAGCCATTGCATCTGGTAGCCAAACATACAAAGGAATTTGAGCACTTTTACCAGCAGCACCAATAAATAATAAGATAGCAACTGTAGTTAAACCACCAGCATATAAAGCAGTAGTGGACAAAGCTTCTATAGGTTTATTAGCTGCTAAGGTAAAAATACTAGCAATACCTGGCTTATCAATAAAACTAACCGTACTAAAATGATAAAAAACAAGCATTACTCCTAGGGCAAAGCCAAAATCACCAATACGATTAACAACAAAAGCTTTTTTAGCTGCATCGCCAGCATAATCTTTTAGAAAGTAGTAACCAATTAGTAAATAGGAGCAAAGACCTACACCTTCCCAACCAACAAACATCATCAGGAAGTTATCACCAAGTATTAAGACCAGCATCATAAACATAAACAGATTCAAATAAGTAAAGAACCTGTAATAGCTCTCTTCACCACTCATATAAGCTGTAGCAAAGATATGTATAAGCAAGCCTACGCCAGTAACAAATAGAACCATTACTCCTGAAAGAGGATCTAGCATAAAAGCAAAGTCTGCTCGAAATGCCCCTACGTTAATCCAGGTAAATAGCGTGTCACTTATCCTACGTACCCCTGCTGTGTCTGCTGGTTGACCAAGCAGCTGTGCAAAGGCTGCAAAAGCTGCTATGGTAGAAACTCCTATAGAAGAACAAGCTATTGCAGCAATTAGACGTTCTGACATCCTTTTGCCAAATAATCCTAGGATGGCTGCGCCGATTAGTGGTGCAAAAATTATTATTCTTAATAACATTGTTGTAATGCCTCTATTTGTAGCTAAATTTCTAAAGCTTCAATAAGTTTGTATCATCTGTATTAAGCGACTCGCGATTACGAAATACGGCAATAACCAAAGCCAATCCTACTCCTGCTTCAGCAGCAGCAACAGTCATTACAATAAACACAAAAAGTTGGCCAGAAGCTTCCTTATAAAAGCTAGAAAAAGCTATTAGGGTTAAATTTACCGCATTGAGCATTAATTCAATGCACATAAAAATAGAAATGACATTGCGTTTAACAAATACACCAACTGCGCCAATAGTAAAAAGTACGGCACTAAGTGCTAAATACCAAGAAAGTGGTACCATAAAAATTTCCCCCTATTCTTTCTCTCGACGAGCAAGAATTACTGAACCAACAATAGCCAATAAAATCAATATAGAAGTCAATTCAAATGGCATTAAATAGGAAGTAAATAAACCATAGCCAATAGACTGACTATCACCGATAATTGGTCTTTTTGCCATTTCAGGTAAGCTAGTAAAATCACTAGTAACTTTAAGTATAGTGTAAAGTACCTCTACAATTAACGTAGCAGCAAATGGTAGGGCTAAGAGCCAAAGATAGCGATGTTTATCTAAAGTATTTTCCTCTTTACGAACGTTTAGCAACATGATTACAAAAACAAAAAGCACCATAATCGCGCCAGCATAAACAATAAGTTGAACTGCGCCTAAGAACTGTGCTTTTAGCATAATATAAGTTGCTGCTAAACAAGCCATTACTCCAATAAGAGAAAAAGCACTATAAATTGGGCTACGTTGAATAATAACACTTAGTGCTGCACCTACTGCGAAAGCGGCTAAAATGAGGAAAAAAGCTTGTTCCATCATAAAGATCCCCAACCTAGAATAAGAATAAGGCTAATGCTGCTACTAAAACTACATTAGCTAAAGCAACTGGAATCATAAACTTCCAACCAAACTTCATTAGCTGGTCATAGCGAAAACGTGGTAGCGTGCCACGTAACCAAATATATAAGACAAGAAAAAACAAGATTTTCAAAGTAAAATAAACTGGGCCTAACAAAGGAAAGTCTTTAACAAATGGGCCATGCCATCCACCCAAGAAAAGTAGCGTTGCCATTGCTGAAGCTGTCACCATATTGGCATACTCAGCAATAAAGAAAATAGCAAATTTCATTGAGCTATATTCAGTATGAAAACCCGCTACAAGCTCTGTTTCTGCTTCTGGTAGATCAAATGGAACTCGATTAGTTTCTGCAATTACAGAAATAAGAAAAAGCATAAATCCTATTGGTTGAGTGAAAATGTTCCATTTAGGAATAATTCCCCACCAAGTATTCATTTGCTCTTTAGCAATTTGTGCTAAGTCTAGTGAGCCACTAAAGATTACTACTCCAACTATGGACAAGCTTAAACTGAGTTCATAGCTAATCATTTGTGCAGAGGATCTTAACCCTCCCATAAGAGAATACTTATTATTAGAAGACCATCCCGCTAGTACAATGCCATAAATTCCCATACTAGTTAGTGCTAAAACTACTAGCAAACTAATATCTACCCTTGTAACAGAAAGTTCTATTTCTCGTCCAAATAAATTTATAGTATCTCCAAAAGGAATGACCGCAATAGTTGTTAAAGCTGGGACTAATGCGACAATTGGAGCAAGAATATAGAGTACGCGATCTGCATCACGCGGAATAATTTCTTCCTTAAAAAAGAACTTTATTCCATCTGCTAATGGCTGAAGTAACCCAAAAGGGCCTACGCGATTGGGCCCTAACCGCATTTGAATAAAGCCTAACAAGCGACGTTCCAAAAGCACTATATATGCTAATGCGTGCATAAGAATAAGAAAAACGATTCCTATTTTAACTACCCATTCGATTAACTTGTATATATCCATAAGCTATTATCCAGAGAAAGCCAGCGTTCTTTCCCTTATCCAACAAGGAAAATTTTGATTGAATCCTTAAAAGATTTAGCGGAACAGTTTTGACAAGGCAATAGGATAAGAGAAACTGCCCCTTTACTCAAGCTTTTGTTCCTAGTTCCAAGGCTGTTTAATTTTGCAAATTCTCAAGCCCTCAAAAAGCCCTCAAAGATAACCTCTTTTGTATTGTTATGTATCAAGTTGATAAGATAATAGTAAGTAAAAACAAAAACTATTAGAACCTTAACCTAACTTGATTGTTTAACCCTGGTAGGCTGCTAGTACGACTTTCTGAGTCTAAGACAAAAGTTATAGAATAAGCGGCTTATCCATTTTTTTAACATTTTTAATATTGTAGGTAATAGAGAGAATGTCTCTCAACAAAAACTCAAAAGCTATACTAGTTATTTATATCCAAATAGTGCTATGCCTATTTTTAGCCTTAGCCTATGGTTTTTTATCACCCTACTATTTGCCCGCAGCAAAGCCTATTGAGACAGGACTGCCTAAAATATCCAATAAACTAGTACTTGTTTTAATGGATGGGATGAGAAAGGATTTTGCCTTTGATCCTAAATTGATGCCTAATATTTATCGTTTGTCTCAAGAAGGTGCTTCAGGAATCTCAAAAACTAGTAACTTTCCTTTAACCATTGCAGCAATGCGAGCTTTAGGTAGTGGAGTTCCCTACTCTGCTAGGGATATACTCTATAACTATCAACGAGTTAAGACTATTACTAAAACTGATAATGGTAAAGTTCGTTTTACTAATAAACATGCTTTAGATGAAAGCATTGACTCTATTTTTCAAGCAGCACAAAAACATGGTCGCAAAATTGTTTTGTCTGGTGATGATATTTGGATTAATTGTTATGGATCAGCAATTAGCGAAGCAATTTTAGCTAAAGCCGATGCTGACACACCTCATGGTACAACTGATGATAGCGATGTACACAAAGGAGCCTTAAGCTTTTTGGCAGAACCAGATTTTGATATTTTAATTATTCATTACCAAAGCCTAGATCGCACAGGACATAACCATACACCATTAAGTGGTAAATACCATAAAAAAGCCCTAGAAGTAGATCGCTACATTGCTGAGCTAGAAGAAAAATTACCACCCAATACAACCTTATTTATTTTTTCTGACCATGGTCAAAGCGATGAAGGTTGGCATGGTAAATTAGACAACCCTCCACCAATAGTTACTGAACCTCCTTTTATTTTTGCTAAAACCAACATTGCTAAGGTACAAAACCTATCTGTAGAGCAAATCGACCTTGCCCCTACCCTAGCTTTTTTACTAGGCATACCAATACCTGCACAATCAGAAGGTATAGCGATTGAAGAAATATTTAATTTACCGGAAAAAGAAAAAGCAGATCTTTTACTAGCTAACCTTAAAGCACGAACTAACTATATAGACCAACTACAGACTGCGGCCAAAATCAATCTAAAGCTCCCTAGTAATAACATCCAAAACAAATACCTAGCAGGGAATTTTTCTGAAGTAATTAGCTTGGCTAAAGAAGAATTAAAACATATAAATCAATTAGTAGAATTAAAAACCAAATTTAATCTTAGCCCTTTTACAAAAGTTTATTTATTAGTTTCTTTATTAGTATTTTTATTATTAATTGTTACTTCAAAAACAGAAACCATTCCTTGGCTAGTTCTAGCTATTAGCCTCTCAAGTGGTTTAATTGCTGCATTAAGCGCAAGTGTGTTCCTTTTTGGATCATCAAATGATCCTATAGAAATTGCAGGCAAATTTCTTGCTATAATGGCTATAGAGCTAGCTCTACTAACCCTGTATCTAGCTTACCAAGTAATTAGAAACAAACAAGATTATAACTTTCTTATTACAACCAAACAACTTTTCACTCTATTAGCTATAGCTATAGCAGTACTACCTGTTATAGTTCTTAATACTTTGAGTAGTTTATATATAATAGTAAGCCTAGGTATCACAATCTTTTTTGTTTATAATTATAGGACACAGCTTTTCTTTAGAGCTTTACTACCCTATGGAATATTGTTATTTGTAAGCTTAAGTTGTTTATTAAACGAGTCTTTCTTTTTAGATAACAAAGCACTAAAAGCAGGTAGCCTACTATTAACAGGTGTTTTTTTAGCTATTTGTTTTAAGTCTTTTACTAATTTTTACCGGGTGCTTTCAATTGCTATAGGAATATTTTGTGGTTCTCTAGCTTTACTACATATAGTCTCAAAAATAGACACTATTTACTATTTACTATTTTTAGCTATCTGCTTATTTATGACTTATCTAGCTAGAAAAGAAAAATTTATTTGGCCTTTATTACTAGTATTTAGCCTTATTCAATTACCAGTTTACTCAAACTTACCTTTAATTAAATCTTTAAGCCTATCTACTATTTTTACCTCTATAAGCTTTTTAGCAGTATTTATGCTTTTTTATTATATTTATAAACAATTTATTAAAAATAATCAGCAATCTTTATTAACAAAAACTGAACTAATTTCTTCAATACTTCCTCATTTAGCCTTAGCCTTAGCTTTAGTAGGACGTGGATTAACTCATAATCCTATTCGCAATGACTTAGGAAAGGTTTCTTTTATTTTATTACTAGTTAGTTTGGTCAACTATTTTATTTTCCCTCTTAAGAAAGAACATAGAATTTACCTACTTTACATATCTATCCTTGCTTTATCAGTCGCAACTTTTGAGCCTTTACAGCTTTTGTTAGTATCATCAATAATTTTTTTCCAAATTTGGTTTACTAAGCAGTTTGCTAGCCAGATCCACAACCAATCTATTTCTTTGATAATAGTCTACTTAGCAATCAGTTTTATTACATACTATAATGCTTATGGAAATCTTTCCTTAAGTTCCTTCTTTGAAGAAGGCCGCTATCCGATTCTAGGAGCGCAAATCACAGACTATTCATATTGGAATTTAACAATTATTATTTCTTTTTTAATGTCTAAATTAATTATAGTAGAAAGCGTTGGCCTATTAATTCTTACAGAGTCAACTAGAGAAATTAACAGTATTGCCCGCTCAATAGTAGGAATATTTTCTCTAGCAATAACTATTTTAATTACAGTAATTTGTAGTTATTATGGCCCTGGCAACCAACAATTTCTATCCAACATCTCATCGAGTTTACTATTTATTGGTATTAAAATAATTATCTTCTCCCTAGCTTTACTATTAATCAATTTAACGCATATTTCAGTTAAAGAAGTGATTTCTGAGCAGGAAGTCCCTGCGCAAGAAGCAAATCTAGT
>JAHFUF010000083.1:0-881 GCA_023265235.1 Blastocatellia bacterium | reverse complement strand
ACCTAAGTTTGTTAAACTATTGATTTCTTACTTTAATACCTATATACCTAGTTTTGCTTAACAAAATTCCTAATTAGCCCAAAGGGCTTTAAGAACTGTAATATTTAAGGAAGGTTATAAACTATGAGAGGACTGAAGTTTAGTCTTTTATTTTTCTTACTGAGTTTACTCTTCATCATGCCTACTGATGTACTAGCTCAAATTCCTAAAATTAAAAATATCTTTCCCAAAAAAGTAGCTGTTGGAGACTCTGATCTTCGCGTGCGCATTTTAGGAAAGAAAAATTACAAAAAAACCTCTGTTATTCTAGTTAATGGCAATGCAGTAGAAACAAAGTTTCAAAATGGCACTTTGGTAGGCAATGTTCCAGCAGAGCTACTTGCTCAGCCTAGTACAGTTAGCTTATCAGTAAAAAATGGTACTGATGTTTCTTCCTCAATGAATCTTTCAGTTGTTGCAGCTAGTAGCAGTTTAAGGATTACAGCCATTCGTCCTAGAGTTGTTATTGCTGGAGATCAAGCTTCTTTATTTGGTGTAGAAATACAAGGAGAAAATTTCAAAGGGCAAACTATTGTTAGAGTAGGTGGATTTAAAACCACCACAGAAGTACGACGCAGAGGCGAATTATCTTTTGCCATTGGCACAGTAGACCCTTTGGAAGTTGCCTTTGATGGCACTCTGCCTATCCAAATAGAAAATGGTGATGGCACAATCTCTAATACCTTTAATATTATTGTCACTCCCCCAGGGCCAAACCTTGCTCAACTAGAGCCTAATAGTGTTGATATTGGTGGAAAAACTATGGTAGTTAAGGCGACGGGCGGTAATTTTACCGAACAGACTCAAGCCTTTATCAATGGTCAACAAGTTCCTGCAACAGT
>JAHFUF010000082.1 GCA_023265235.1 Blastocatellia bacterium | reverse complement strand
TGTCTCTATAGTATTAACACGGCGAAACATATCCATTAATGCATAAAAATATGTGTAGTTAAAATTATTAATATACGCGCTCTCGCTAGGTGAGTGAATTGATGTGCCTGTTTTCATACTGCGTAGATAGTTAGTATAGCAATCTTCTGGATAAAAACAGCGTTCTGGAGAGCGACGAGCATATTCACGAGCAAAGGAAATAAAATTATTAAGCTCAACTGTGCTAGATTTTAAGGATTGCCTTAGCATCAAATAAGCAGGATTAGAGGCAACAATCCTTAATTGATTGCTAACATCCATTTCCAAAGTATTAAAAACTTCTTCGAGTAAAGCCAAGCGTACTACTCTACGAGCAGCAGCCTCATCGCCTAACAAATAGTTAGCCCAACCTAGGTTTTGTAGACTAAAGCCTTTATAAAATCGGCGGCGCATATCGCCTTGTTGTAGGAGTTGAAACTCATACATTGCTACAAGTAAATCTCGCCCTATTTGAGGGAGTTTTCTCTCAATTAAAGTCCAGGCTAGCGTGTTCCAAAGCTGAGGAATTTCTAATCGTGCTAGATAACCAGGAGGTTTGTTTTGAGCAGTAATTTGACGTAATTTAGCAATTACATCTTCAAGTCGAGTAGTAAAATAACGTACCATTTCAGGAAAAGTCTCACCTCTGCCTAGAGGAACAAGAAATTCATTCCAAACAGCCATTTCCTGTTCATTATCGACAGTTGAGAGCAATCGGCGATGAGTATAATCTAGTTTTTCTGCTATTGTCATAAATCTCCTGCAAAGAAACCCACGCCTAAAGGCATGGGTAAGTAACTCTATCCATTTCCACCCGTCGGTTAATTTAAAACATCATGATAGGAGCAAATGTTTTGTATTTGGATAAGCGTATTCATAAATATTAGCAACCTGTAAAAGTTTAGCTTCTTGAAAATGAGGTGCTACCAGTTGACAACCTATAGGTAACCCTTCCCTAGAAAAACCACAGGGCATGCTAAGTCCTGGTACACCAGCTAAGTTTAATGTCACAGTGTAAATATCTGCCAAATACATTTCTAGCGGATCTTCGGTTTTTTCACCTAGCTTAAATGCTGGTATTGGTGCTGTAGGCATAGCGATTATATCACACTGGGCAAAGGCACTATGGAAATCTTGCTCTATCAAAGTGCGCACTTTTTGCGCTTTCAAATAATAAGCATCATAATAACCAGAAGAAAGCACATAAGTACCAAGCATTATGCGTCGTTTTACCTCTGCACCAAATCCTAAATCACGAGTATAGCGATAAAGATCTGAAAGGTTTTTATTGTTTTCAGCACGAAAACCATAGCGTACACCATCAAATCGAGCTAGATTAGCACTAGCTTCAGCAGTAGCAATAATATAGTAATCAGCAATGGCATATTCAGAATGAGGCAAAGTAACTTCTACAGTAATTGCTCCTAATGCTTCTAAGTTCTTTATTGCTGTTTCTACCACCGATTTTACATCTTTGCTTAGTCCTATTCCAAAAGCTTCTTTTGGAATACCTACACGCAACCCTTTTATATCACCATTTAGAGATGCTAAATAGTTTGGAACATCACAATTTGAAGAAGTAGCGTCATGTAAATCACGTCCAGCAACAACACTTAAAACCCTAGCAACATCTGAAGTAGTTTTACCGAATTGCCCGATTTGATCTAAGGAAGAGCCAAAAGCAACTAATCCATAACGAGACACTCTGCCATAAGTTGGTTTTAAGCCAAACACGCCACAGAAAGAAGCTGGTTCACGAACAGACCCTCCAGTATCAGACCCTAAAGCCACAACACAGAGGTCTGCGGCTATTGCTGCGGCAGATCCTCCGCTTGATCCTCCTGGGACACAAGTTAAATCCCAAGGATTATGTACCGGCCCATAAGCAGAGTTTTCATTTGATGACCCCATAGCAAATTCATCACAGTTAGTTTTCCCAATAATTATTGCCCCTGCTTCCTCAAGCTTTGTAATTGCTGTGGCGGAATAAGGAGGAATAAAATTTTCTAAAATCTTAGAACCGCAAGTAGTACGTACTGCTTCTGTACAGATATTATCTTTTACCGCTATAGGAACACCAAATAATGAGGGCATTTCTAAGTCATTGCTTAGTTGGGTATCTAGGGTTTTAGCACGGGCTAGAGCTTTTTCTTGGGTAAGAGTGAGAAAAGCATTTAGTTTTGGGTTGAGTTTTTCAATACGATCAAAAGTAGCTTGACAAACTTCTGTAACAGTAGTTTCTTTACTTTTTATTGCTTTATGCAATTTTTCTATTGTTAAGCCAACAATATCCACAATTGTCTCCTGATTAATTAACACTTAAGGTTGATAAAGACTGGATCTAAAGGTTATCATCGTACTAAACTTTGTTGGTGCTGTCACCTTGTGTGAGTAAACCCTTAACCCTGTAAAATTTATCTTTTAAAACTATGCGACAAAAACTTATTTTTTCTATCATCTTAGTATTTGTTTCCTTCTCTTCTGCTTTTTCACAAATTAACATTGATCAAAAAGACTTAAAACGTAGTAATCAACCATCTCCTACCTTACAAAAAGATCACTCTGCTCAACAAATCTATATTAGGCTACGACAAATGGAAGATGAGCGTGGGATTAGTAGCGATTTCCTACAATACCTTACTAGCTCACATGCAGGGGTAAGAAGACAAGCTGTTTTAACATTAGGACGAATTGGTGACCGCTCTACAGTAGGATCTTTAAGTCAAGTTTTACTTGATGATGGAAATGCAAAAGTAAGAGAGTATGCAGCCTTTGCAATAGGAGAGGTTGAAGATATTAAAGGGGTAAGAGCTTTAATTTCTGCGCTAATTAGCAATGGAGAGACTACCGATGTACGCGCACGTTCAGCCGAAGCATTAGGCAAGATAACTAGCATTCCTGAAAATGCTAAACAACTTGGAGATGAAACAAACGAGCGTATTATTAACATACTTATTAATATTTTACCTAAGCCTGCTTCAGAGCTAAAATCAAGCCAAGAACCTTTAGTAACTGCCACTTTAACAGCACTTATGCGCATTCGGGCGGCTAGTGCTATTGAGCCTATTGCTTTACAGCTAGCTTCTCCTAATACACAAATAAAATTTATTGCTGCTAATAGCTTAACTCGTATTTTGCGTGCTAATCCTGGAAAAGCTAATAAAACTGTAATCGACTTGGCTTTAGCAGCGACTAAAGATAAAAATGCTTTGGTAAGAGCAACTGCGGCAAGTGCTTTAGGAGCAACTAAAAACCCTATGGCAGTAGAAGCACTTTTAAGCTTGATCAACGATAATGACGAACAAGTACAAGCAAACACAATTCGTGCTTTAGGCACGTTGGAAGACAAAAGAGGGGTAAAACCACTAATAGAACTAGGCAATCGTTTACTTTCACAATATCGTCAGGCTAAAGAACCTCTTAGCTATGAGCTTAATCGTCTTTACTTAATCTCTACTGCATTAGGACAATTAAAAGACAATTCCGCATTACCCTTACTAAAATCTTTGCGTACCCTACCAAACGGCACAATAGGCAGTAATGTAGAGACTGAAAGCGCGATGGCTCGTTTTGGAGTAGACGCATTTTTTGATTATGACCCAGCAACAAGCCTAAGACCTGGTAACTGGCAAGCAGCTGCAAACTTTGCCACTGGTCTAGGTGAAGTAGGAGGTGAGCGAGCATTAAAGCTACTAAGCGAACTACTCACAGGTAAAACCATAGGCACACTTGACCCTCGTGCAATACCAGAAGTATTAAGGGCTATGAATAAAGCTAATCACCCTAATATTACTAGCATATTGCGTGAGCAATTAAAGGCAGAAGATATTATTGTGCGTGCAACCGTAGCAGAATTATTAATGGAAAGTAAATCAGATGAAGACTTTAAAGCTTTAGCTACTGCCTATGAACAAGCTAGTAAAGACACAATGAATGATGCTAAATTAGCAATTTTAATAGCACTAGCTAAATTTGGCTCAAAAGCTAACATAGTGCTAACTACTGCACTTAAAGACACTGATCATTTAGTACGCCGCCAAGGAGTAGACCTATTAAAAATGATTGAGGCAGGAAACTTTGAAAATAAAATTGGGACAGTAACAACTGATCGTAATAGAAAGTTTTATGAAGAAATCTCAACTACTGCTAATCGAGGAAAACCTCCTATTGCAGAAATAATTACTTCAAAAGGAAGAATTAGAATTGAGCTTTTTCATCAAGACGCACCACTAACAGTAGATAATTTTGTTACTTTGGCGAAAACCGGCTATTTTAATAACATTCTTTTTCATAGAGTTGTACCTAATTTTGTTATTCAAGGCGGTGATCCTCGTGGTGATGGAAACGGTGGCCCAGGCCATCAAATACGTTGTGAACTTAATATGCGCCCTTATTTACGTGGCACAGTAGGAATGGCGCTTTCTGGTAAAGATACTGGTGGAAGTCAATTTTTTATTTGTCATTCTCCCCAACCTCATTTAGATGGAGGGTACACAGTCTTTGGTCAAGTAGTTGCTGGAATGGATGTGGTAGATAAGATTGTACGAGGGGATTTAATCGAAAAAATCACTATAGAAAATCCTAAATAACAACCCTTAAAAATAGTCAGGTTATATGTAGGGGTTTAGCTAAGTTTTTCTTCTGCTAACCTACGATAACCGCGAGAATACCAAAGCAAGGGTTCACCTTCTTGAGAGCCAGTTGCTTCTATTTTTCCTATATAAATAGTGTGGTCTCCTGCATCATGAGAAGCATACAAAGAACAATCAAGCCATGCCAAACAGTCGTTTAGAATCGGTGCTCCAGTAATTTTTTGATGAAAAGCTATTCCAGCCAAGAAATTTCCTTCTGGCCCACGAAAACCAGCACCACAACTTGAGGTTTCTTCTTGATTACTAGCTAAAATCATTACTCCAAAAGCTTTTTGTTCAGCAATTTTAGGGTGTATACGAGCGGTTTTATTTACTGCTACCAAAATAAGTGGAGGCTCAGCAGAAAGCGAAGTAAAAGAACTAGCAGTCATTGCTAGCATTCCATCTTCATGCTTTGTTGTGATAATTGTAATGCCGCTAGCCCAACAACTCATAGTTTGCTTAAATTGTTCTTTAGTAACGGCCATTTTTACTCCTATTTTCTCAGTTCTCAGTTCCTAGTTCCCAGCCCTAAAGGACTGGGCTACTTTCAGATGCCCTTACAGGGCATTAAGATTTTATAATCGATAGTCTAGTAAATTCCAAATACATTTGATTAAAACCTAATTAACTAATCTAATCAGCCCTTTTCTAATAGCATACTGTACAAGTCCTGTTACTTCTTTAACTTGGAGCTTTTTCATTAAGTTAGTACGATGAGTTTCAATGGTTTTGAGGCTTAAGTTAAGAATATTGGCTATTTCTTTGTTTGTTTTACCTTCAGCAATTAGCTGTAGAATTTCTCTTTCTCGACTAGTTAAAGAATCTTTAGTGTCTTCACTATCTACTTTGCGAACAAAGCCTTCTACTAGCTGTGTTGTAGCATCTAGGCTTAAAAAACATTTACCCGCCTTTGCTGCTTGTACAGCACGAATTAGGTCATCTTTAGCACTATTTTTCATTAAATAACCACAGGCACCCAATCTTAAAGATTGAACAATATAGGGTACATCTGGGTACATTGAACAAGCTAATACTTTTATGGTTGGGCAAGCATCAAAAATTTGCCTTAAAGTATCAATTCCATTAAGCTCTGGCATTGCAATATCAATAATAGCAATATCTGGTATTAGCTCACGAGCAAGGCGAATAGCTTCACGTCCGTCATCTGCTTCGCCTATTACTTCAATATCGGGTTGAGCTTCTAATAGAGCGCGTATGCCACTACGTACTAACGCGTGATCATCGGCTAATAATATTCTTAATTTTCTCATAGTTGCCGGTTTTCCCCTTAGGCAAAGTAACCTGAATCCAAAAACCTTTTCCCACTTGAGATTTCATAGATATTTCTGCACCAACAATCCTAGCTCTCTCTGACATTCCCATCAAACCAAAGCTATTTTTTTGTTCTATATCCAAAACACACCCTTTACCATCATCTACTATGGTTAATATAATTTGTGTGTGTTGTTCAATAAAATCAATAGAAATATTTTTGGCTGCTGAATGTTTAGCAGAATTGTTTAAGGCTTCTTGTACAATTCTGTAAAAAGCAGTCTCCACTTCTTTAGTTAATGGTTTTAAGAGTTTATCTAGGGATAATGTAACCCGAATACCAGTACGTTTAGCATAAGCATCTGCATAAGCTTCTAGGGCTGCTGCTAGTCCAAAATCGTCTAAAACTGAGGGACGTAAATCACGAGCAACCCTTTGTACATCTTTAGCTGTAGTCTCAACATAAGCGCATAAATCATTAAGAATTTTGTTAGTTTTGTCTGAATGTGTTTCTGGCAGTGAGGCGGTAGCTAATTCTAAACCTAAGCGAATAGAAGTTAATGCTTGTCCTAGTTCATCATGAAGTTCTCTAGCTAACCGGATTCTTTCTTCTTCTTGGGCTTTTAACACATAAGCAGAAAGTGCTTGCAATTGTAGGTTAGATTTTTCTAACTCTAGTTCTACTAGCTTAGCAACCGCACGCGCTGCTTGTTCATGCATTAATTTTTCTTCAATTTTACGCTTTTCTGTAATGTCTCGAAATACTAAAACTACGCCTATAAGCTTACTATCTGTGTCAAAAATTGGCAATGCACTTTCAGAAACAATCCTTTCTTGACCATCTCTAGTAATTAAAATACTTGCTGTAGTATGTTCAATTCGTTTACCTGTTTTTAATGCTCTATTTATTGTATTACGGCGTGTTTTACGATCAGTTTCGCTAACTAATTTTAGGATCTTATTAAATGGTTTATTGATAGTTTCTTCTTGATTAACTCCAATAATTTGTTCTGCAGCCTGGTTAATTAAAACTATTGTTCCTTCTTTATCAACAGTTATAACTCCATCTTTGATAGAGCCTAAAGTAACAGATAGTAATTTTTTTTCTGCTGCAATTGCTTCTTCAACACGCTTACGTTCAGTAATTTCTCGCGAAATACCAATTAACCCAATAACCTTCCCTTCACTATCATGATAGGGAGTTTTAATAGATAGATAAGTACGTGTAACTCCTGCTGCTGTACCAATATCTTCATAAGTATGTGTTTGGTTTGAAGTTATAACGAGTCTATCTCCAGCCATAATTTCCTCAGCAGTATCTAAGGAAAAAAACTCTCTATCATCTTTACCAATAACTTCTTCCACTGTCTTACCTAAAAACCTAGCACCAGCAGAATTAATTAGTAGATATTTTCCTTGCAAATCTTTAATAAAGATTGCATCTGTAGCACTCTCAATTATAGTACGTAGAGTAGCTTCACTTTTTTGTAGTGCTGATTCTGCTCGTTTACTCTCGCTTATATCTCGACCAATACAAATGGTTTTCCCATTAGAAAGCTTGCGAGTAACCCAAGAAGTTTCTAAAGCTTTGCCATTTTCTACAACTACTTTTACATCATACCAATAGGGCAAAGGATTTATCATCATTTCATAGATTCTTTTTTGTTCTTCAAGGTCAGGAAAAATACTTTCAACAAATTTTTCAGCACCTTCTGTTTTTAGTTTTTCAAATGTCCAGCCAAAAGTTTTTTCCCACTCTTTATTAACTAATAAAAACTCTCTGTTTTCATCATAGTAATTAATCATTAAAGGAATATTTTCTAATATTAACTGTAGTATTTCTCTTTCTTCTGCTGCTACTTTAAGCTCCTGTAATTGTTTTTTTAATTGCGCATTAGCCTGTGAAAGCTCTTTAGTACGTTTTATTACACTTACTTCCAGATCTCCATAAGCAGCTTGGAGTGCGTTTTCGGCTAATTTTTTTTCTGTAATATCGTTATGAACCAAGGCAATTTGAACAATTTTACCTTGTGAGTCTTTTATTGGACAAATACGAGCTTCTACCCAACGAGGCCGCCCTGGATAACCAGGAAGCGTTTTTGAAGGATCATAAAATATTGGTGGAAGTGTAACTAGTTCACCAGCAAAGGCTCTTTTAAAGTAGGGCATTATGCCTAATGCATCAACTTGTTCATCTTCAAGTACGTTATAGTGGCTAATTTCTTTATAAGTAACCTCCCAAAGCTTTTCGGAAGCCTCATTCATTTCTAGCAATTTTCCATTTAGACCATAAATTTGAATACTAAAAGGAGATTGTTCAAAAATGGCACGAAAATAATTTTGTGATAAAGCCACAGGTTCTTTTTGGTATTGGGCATTGGCTCTTTTTAAGTTAGCTACTTCTTGACGCAACAATCCTATTTCAGCCTGTAATTCTTCTTTTGTTTTGGAAAAGAGTTTAGTGCTCAAATTATTAAAAATTGGAAGTTGGAAAAGTTATTCTTTTAGGAACCATTTTGTTTACTTGAGATTCCTAGTGCCTTCATTCGCCGATAAAGATAGCTACGATCAATCCCTATAGTCTCGGCTGTTCGTGTAATATTACCCTGAAGTTCTATTAATTTGCGAGTAATAAATTCTTTTTCATAAGCCTCATTAGCTTCACGGTAACTATCATAATTGTAGTGTATGTTTGGCAGTATTTGCTCACTTTTACCTACAGGAATATCTTCAGCTTCAATTCTTGTTTTTTGGTTCATAATAACAACTCGTTCAACTACACTACTTAACTGACGCACATTTCCTGGCCAATCATAATTTTGCATTATATCAATTGCATCATCAGTAAACTTTTTGTTCTGTAGTTTATTTTTTCTACAATGAATCTGGTTAAAATGCTCAACTAACTGAGCAATATCTTCCATATGCTGACGCAAAGAAGGAATCTGAAATGGGATTACATTTAAGCGATAAAACAAGTCTGTACGAAAATTTCCTTTTTCTATTTCTTCATCTAAGCGTTTGTTAGTAGCAGCAATAATTCGTACATCTACAGTGATTGAATTAGAGCTACCTACAGGCTCAAAGCTTTGTTCTTCTAAAACACGTAGGACTTTGGCTTGCATTTTTAAGCTCATGTCTGCAACTTCATCTAGAAAAAGTGTTCCTGTGTCTGCTAGTTCAAATTTGCCACGTTTATTTTGGTATGCACCAGTAAAAGCCCCTTTAATGTGACCAAAAAGCTCTGATTCAATTAACTCTTCTGGTACTGCGGCACAGTTCATTGCAATAAACGGATTAGAATTACGTAGCGATTGTGTGTGCAGGGATTGTGCAACTAGTTCTTTTCCTGTCCCAGACTCACCATAAATTAATACTCTTCCATTAGTTGGGGCAGCAACATTAATTTGTTGTCGCAGTGCCCTCATTGGAGCACTATCTCCTATTATTTTACATTCATTAACTAGTTCATTACTGCGTAGTTGTTGACTCTCTAGCTTTAATTGTGCTTGTTGGAGCGCGTTACGAACACTTTGCACAGTTTTTTCAAGATGCAAAGGTTTTTCAATAAAATCAAATGCCCCTAATTTAGTAGCTCTTACTGCCGTTTCTATTGTGCCATGTCCAGAAATCATTAATACTACAACATCAGGATAGCTAGCTTTAATACGCTCAAAAGTCTCTATTCCGTCTATTCCTGGTAGCCAAATATCTAACAAAATACAACTAAAAGTCTCATGTTCTAAAAGCTTTAAGCATTCTTCACCACTAGCAACAGTTTCTACTGCAAAACCTTCATCCTCCAACACCCCTTTAAGAGCGCGTTGAATGCCTCGTTCATCATCAACAACTAATATCTTAGACATTTTTATTAATTGCGATTTCCTATAGCCAAAGGCTAAGCTACTCATAAAACCGCTTCCTACTTATTTTTTTAATTGGATCTTACAATCACCACAAAGTTGTTTAATTGCCTCGATTAATTCTTTATTTGATTTAACCATAACATAACTATGTGGTTTAACTCGAACAACAATACGCCCTACAAGCTCTATTTCAAATATAATCTCACAATCACCACGATTATCGTCTAAAAGATAATAAAGCTTTTCTATTTTTTCATCTGTCATTAAAGCAGCTTTTACTTTGAGAATAATCTGTTTTGCACTACGTTCACTAATGCCTTCAAGTAGTTGTATATCTTGGGTATTAATTGATTTTACTCCTTCAGCATCTATTTCTAAACTACCTATAGCTACTATGGTTTCTTCCTCTTTTAGCTTACTACCAATCTTTTGATAAGCCTCTGGCCAAATAGTTAATTTTACTGTTCCAAATTGATCTTCTAACTGACAAAGAGCAAACTTATCTCCTTTTTTCGTAGGTCTTACATTGATTGAAGTAATAATACCAGCTATTTTTACATTACTACCTGAACTAGCATTGCCTAGCTCTTCCAAGTTCATAACTGAAAATTCTTTCATCACTTTTTCATATTGTTCTAACGGATGACCACTAATATAAAGCCCTAGGGTTTCTTTTTCTGCAGCAAGCATCTTAAATCGCGACCAAGTTTCTGCATTGGGAAGTTCTGGTTCAATGGCTTCAACAGTAGTTTGTTCTAACATACCAAACAAAGATTCTTGTCCGCTACTACGGTCACGTTGCAAGCGTGAGCCACTTTCTAAAGCAGAGTCAATAGCAGCAAAAAGCCTTGCTCGCCACTCGGCAACACTATCAATTTTGCTTACACTATCAAAAGCCCCTGATTTTACAAGATTTTCAAACACCCGTTTATTAAGTGCTTTATTTTCTACACGTTCAGCTAAATCATAAAGTGACTTAAATGCCCCACCTTTTTCTCTAGCAGCAAGAATTTCTGCTACTGTAGTCTGTCCAATTCCTTTAATTGCTGCTAGCCCAAAACGAATAGTGTCAGCTTGTGGGGTAAAATTATCTAAACTAACATTAATATCTGGAGGTAATACCTTTAGTCCCATCTGTTTAGCTTTATCAATATAGCGAGCAACTTTTTCTAGGTCATTATTTTCACTAGATAAAACGGCAGCCCAAAAGTGTGCTGGATAATGGGATTTTAAGTATGCAGTATGATAGGCAAGGAAACCATATGCCATAGAATGACTACGGTTAAATGCGTAATCCGCGAAGCCTTCTAGACTATTCCAGAGTTTTTCAAGTTTAGCTTTATCATGTCCACGTTCAATTGCTTGGCTAAAAAACTTGTCCTGGTGTGCGTCTAGTTCTTCTCGTTTCTTTTTACCCATTGCCCGACGTACCAAATCCGCTTCACCAAGGCTATAACCAGCTAAGACTTGGAAAATAGCCATAATTTGTTCTTGATAAACTGGTACACCATAAGTATTTCCCATTACTTCCTTTAGTGAGCTAATATCAAAACGTACTTGTTTACGCCCATTACGACGGTCAATATAATCATCCACCATTCCGCTATCAATTGGGCCAGGGCGATAAAGCGCGTTTAAGGCGGCTAGGTCTTCTAAACCCTCTACTTTCATACGCCTACAAATATCTTTCATTCCTTCAGACTCAAATTGAAAAATTGCGTCTGTCATCCCATCAGTAAAGAGTTTTAAAGCCTTTTCATCAGTTAATGAGATTAAGCTTAAATCTATTCTCTCACCATATTCTCTTTCAATTGAGCGTAAACAATCTTCAATAATTGTAAGAGTAGTTAGCCCTAGAAAATCCAT
>JAHFUF010000650.1 GCA_023265235.1 Blastocatellia bacterium | reverse complement strand
ATGACCCAAGGCTTATCACAAAAAGTAACTTTAGTAGGTTGGTCTGAAGGTGCTGGATTGTGTTTATTAGCCGCAACTTCAGAGCAAAATAAACAAACTTTTAATGGTATAGCAACTATAGGATTATGTGAATCCAGTATCTTAGGTTGGCGTTTGATAGATAATCTTACTTATATTACAGGAAGAGATCCAAACGAACCTACTTTCTTAAGTAAAGACTATATTGCTAAAATAGCACCTCTACCTTTGTATATGGTTCAGTCTACAAAAGATGAATATATTCCTCCAGATAAAGGGCTACAATTATTTTCTTTGGCTCAAAGTCCAAAACAATTCTCTTTGGTAGCCTCAGAAAACCATCGTTTTGATGGTAATAATTCAGCATTTTTTAATAAACTAAGGGATGGGTTACAATGGATTTACACAATAAACCACTAAAGGCTTGTTCCCTTAATGCTAAGAACACAGGGGGTTTTAGCACATTATTAGGATTTTTTAAGAATTACTTTGGCTATACCTTGGCAATAATAGGGTTAATTTGGGTACTACATAATTTTGAAAGCAACAATTTATTTCAACATTTAGCTATAATGAAATGGTGGTTAGTTATCCTAGCAATCATTTGTGACATACTTAGCTACGTTTGCCAAGGCTTGCGTTGGCAACTACTACTAGAAACAACAGGAAAACTTTCCTTGTTAGAATCAACTCAAGCAATTTATGCAGGACTTTTTACCAATGAAGTCTTGCCAATGAGATTAGGAGAATTAGTCCGTTTATATTTAGCTGCAAAATCAACAAAAAAAAAGGTTTCAGAAATACTTCCTTCAGTAATAATAGAAAGATTTTTGGATGCTGTTTGGTTAGCTTTAAGTATTGGAATGCTAGCAGTTTTTTTGCCTCTTCCTAAAGATTTGAAAATGGCAAGTAATATATTAGGTATAGTAATAGTTATAGGCATAGCAGTTTTTTTCTACATTATTCTAAAGTAACAACCTAATCTAACCAACAGTGCCTCAGATAATAAAAGTAAGCAACCAAAAATATTTAGCTTCATAAAAACATTTCTACTTAATACTATTATAAAAATGAAGTTAATTGTTAAGTCACGCTCATTTTACCTAGCAGCAATCTTTTCTTTGGCACTCTTATCATTACAAATCCTAGCATTCTGGTTAATTATGGAAGCTTATGGCTTGAGCGTTTCTTTTTTTGTAGCAACATCAGTATTTCTTATTATTCATTTAGGAACATTAGTACCAAATGCTCCAGCTAATATAGGTTCTTATCATTTCTTTTGTGTAATGGGGCTTATGCTTTTTGGAGTAGATAAAAGTCAAGCCATAGGATTTTCTATAGTAGTTTTTACCTTGCTTACTTTGCCACTTCTATTAATTGGAATGATAGCAATTAGTCAAACAGGGCTAGTTTTAAGAAATATCCCTTCAGAATTAGCTAAATGGAAAATAGCTGATAATAACTAGTATATTTAATGCTTATAAAACACTTGAACGCGGTTACTTGTAAAGTAGGGAATACAAATAACCACGCTCAAATATTAGAAAATAAAATATTTATTGGTTTGTTTATTTGTTAATAAAACCAATGTTCTCAAATTTACTCCCAAGAATTGGTTGTGGATCGGTTTGTAACCAATCACTAAAAATAGTACCGTAGACAGCACGAAAATCTATATCAAATATTGTGTTTCCTGCACTATCAAGCCTAGTAAGATCAGGGCTATTTCCATATAACCCACCTTTAACAGCATTACCCATTACAAACATTGGCCCTGAAGTACCATGATCTGTTCCTGCGCTACCATTTTCACGAACCCTACGACCAAATTCAGAAAATGCCATCACTAACACACTGTCAGCTTTACCTAATCTAACTAGATCTTGATAAAAAGCGTCAAAGCCTTCTGATATAGCCATTAACAATTCTTCCTGATCGTTTTTTTGTCCAGAATGTGTATCAAAACCACCTAAAGTAACATGAATTATTCCAGCCCCTAGATCTCCTGCAATAATCTGTGCTGCCATTTGAAGTTGTACGCCTAAACCATTCTCAGGGTATTTAATCACAGGAGTATATTTTTTTATTCCTGTTTGCAGTGATTCGCTGCTAGCTACAGCATCAAGCCCTGTTTGTGAAATATAAAGAAAATCATCCTTTGTTGAAGTAGCACCATTAGATTTAACAAGTGTATTAATTTGATTATTACGATCTGATGGATATTTAGAGTCTGTTTGAAATTGATATAATGGGAAACTATTTATAGATGAAGCAATTACCTTGTCCCCTACTAAGCTCTTAGGTAAAGCTAATGAACCACGTCCATCACCAAGGTTAATAATAGATAATGGGTTATCAGTATTAGATAATTTTAAGTCGCCATATTTGCCTAACCAACCAAGTTGAAAAGCTTCTTCACGAGTTGTTGGATCTGCACGGTTAAAAATCGCTCTAGATTGGAAGTGAGAAAGATTTGGATTAGGGTAGCCAATATTTTGAATTACCGCAATTCTCTTTTGATCAAATAACCCCTTAAACTTGCTCATTGCTGGATGAAAACCAACTTTGTCGTCAGCTTTAAGCACAGTGTTTTCTGCAATAGCCAAGTTAGGACGTGCTGCATAATAAGCTTTGTCACTATATGGAACCACAGTATTTAATCCATCATTGCCACCATCTAACTCAACAACAACTAATACTTTACCAGAAGAATTTGGTGCTCCAAAGCTTGTGCTAGATTGAAAACAAAATGTTGGTGCTGCTAAAGATAAAGAAAGTACACTAAGTGTTCCTTTTAGAAAATCTCTTCTTGAGTGTGCCATAATATTCTCCTGTCTTCTTAGTTAAATTGATAATCTGGTAGGGTTAAAATAAGATGGATTAAGCCTCTTACTTTTTTGTCAATACTTGCATCATTTAATGTGAATTTACCTTTTGACCCATCATCATTTTGATCCAAATACTTTCTTAGAGTTTTATTAGTCGCGCTATCAACATCATAAAGAGCTAATTGTTTAAGGAAAAAATTAACAACTTCTTTAGATGTAGCAATTTTTGAACTTCCAATTAGTACTTTAGGATCAATTGTTGAACCTTTAGTTGCGCGATTACTTGTTAATATATTAGAAAAGTTAAAACGGTTAAGTAGCGTTGAAGTATTAATCCATTCTATATCACCATCCCAACCGCTTACTGAAGGAGGATTAAAAAGGGTTTGGCCTTGTGCAGTAAGTGAGCTTATAATATCTCCGCCCTTACCTCTAGTATCAAGTTTTGCTTTAAGCATTCTAAGAGTTCCTACTACGTACTCTACAGGGCTTTTCACTACTGCGTTAAAAGCTTTTTCTGAGAAAAACTCTTCTGATGTGAGAATTGCTTGCATTACAGCTTTAATACTAAAGCCATTGCTTAAGTAAACATTGGCTAGTTTGTCAATTGTGCTATCTTTTGGATTTTGGAAAACAAAATATTCAAAAAGCTTTTTACTAATAAAACGTGC